>CAZAZO010000070.1:0-5121 GCA_964489675.1 Candidatus Woesearchaeota archaeon
TTTTAATATGAATAATTGAATAAAAACAAATAAAAACAGCAATTAACACGAGATATTATGTTTAAGAACTTAAAAGAAAAACTAAAAGGCTGGATTAAAAAGACAGACGAGGAAGCAGAAGAAGTAGCTGAAGGAAGAGAAGAAGACATCAAGAAGCCGAATAAAAAAGAGAAGAAGCCCGAAAAGAAATCCAAAGACAAGAAAGAGAAGGAAAAAGAGAAAACTGAAAAGGCGAAAGAAAAGAAGAAAAAAGAAAAGCCCAAGGAAGAGCCAGAAGAAGAAAAATCCCCAAAGAAGAGAATTTCATTATTTAAATCTAAAAAAGAACAAAAAGATGATGATGGAAAACCCGAGGAAGCAGAAGAAGTAGCTGAAAAGATAGAGAGTGAAGAAAAAGAAGTCGAAGAAAAATATGAGCCTGAGACAGAAGAGGCAATAAAAAAACCAAAAAAAACATTATTTAAAAAATCTTTATCTGAGGAAAAGTTTGAGGAGCTATTTGATGAACTAGAATTAATTCTTTTACAAAACAATGTTGCATATGAAGCTGTAGAATCTTTGAGATCCTCACTGAAAGAAAAATTGGTGGGTGAGAGTGCGAAAGCAGATATCACAGAGGCACTAAAAGAATCTATAAATGAGCTTCTTCAAAATCCGCCTAGTATAATTGAGCAAATAAAAGAGAAGAATGATGGGCCATTTGTAATTTTATTCACGGGAATTAATGGGTCTGGTAAGACAACCTCTATTGCAAAATTAGCGAATCTTTTGAAAAAGAATAATTTTTCCCTTTGCTTGGCCTCTGCTGATACATTTAGGGCGGCTGCAATTGAGCAATTACAAGTACATGCAGATAGACTAGATATCCCACTAATCAAAAAAGATTATGGGGCTGATCCTGCATCCGTTGGATTTGACGCTGTAAAATATGCTGAAAAAAATGATATTGATGTTGTTTTAATTGATACTGCTGGAAGAATGAACAATAGAGATAGTTTAATGAAAGAAATAGAAAAGATAGCGAGGGTGAATTCTCCTGACTTGAAAATATTTTTAGGAGAGTCCATCACCGGAAATGATGCAACAACTCAAGCAAAAGATTTTAACGATGCTGTTGGAATTGATGGAATAATCTTGAGCAAAGCTGATGTGGATGAAAAGGGTGGAACTGCAATTTCTGTTTCTCATGTAACTGGAAAACCTATATATTTTTTAGGAACGGGCCAGACATATGACGACCTAGAAGTGTTTGACAAAGACAAACTAATTGAACAAATGTTTTAGTTGTATTTATGAATGACTCAAGACTCCATCCAAGCTAACTGAAAAACTAACTAGAGGCCTAAGTCTTGTTCTTACCCTACCCCTATCATATGGGACATCTCTAATAAAGTTAAGAGGGGCAATCATGACATTATCATCAGTGTCGTAACCATCTATACAATTTACGACTCCTATCATTAACGCGTTATCTGTGTGGTCCGCATAATTATACCATCCAAGAGACACTGCCGGAACATGCATGTCCCTTAATTTTTCAGGCATACGTTTTGAAATGAATTCTGGGAAATACTCTCCAAGTGTCCTGTCAACTAAAGATTTATTGAAATTAAAAAGCCCAAAATTAAATGATGATTCCTTCTTTTTGTTAATCGGCCATAATCCTACCCTGCTTGTTTTTTCTTTTGGCATAATACCGTATATTATACATGATATAAAAACCTTGTCCCTAATTTTTGTCCCTAATTAATACTGATATGAATCAAAATATTTATTAACTGCCTTAAACACTAACAACTATGAAGAAAAAAGGTGAGATGGAAATTGAGCAGATAGTTAAAATACTAATTGCCGTTATTGTGCTTGTTATTTTGGTGGGGGCAGCTGTGTATCTTTTGGGGGACAAGGGTGGAGAGTTACTTCAGGGAATAAAAAATGCTATGAGGCTTGGGTGATGGGGCGGTGGGATAGGCGGGGTGGGGGATGGAGTACCAACAAATTAGTAATGTTTATACTTTTTGCAGTAATTTTAGTGTTAATTGTTGTGGGAGCGATTGGGGGTGGGCTAAATCCGTTAATTGACGAGCTAAAAGAAGAGTTTGGCAATGCCATGGTAAAAATTGGATTAGCTAGCAAAAGGGTAGCTCACGACAGTAAAACTTGTGAGGATTGGGATGATATTGTAGGTCTGGGTAAATTTAGGATATGTGAAGGATATTGCGAGATAAGAACTGATGACTCTAACAGATACACATCTACCCCTGGAGAGAATCCGCGAATACAACAAAATGGAGTGGATGTAACTGAGCTAAAAGATTTTGACGAGGAGATGAAGAAAAGGGTAGAGAGAGTCTTTAGTTCTGATATTTATTCTGCAAAATTAGATGAAGATCTAGATCTTGCGCGTGAGATATACCAAGAGACATATAATAGACATAAAAAGTCTCAAAAAATAAGTGTTTATGTGGGACAAGGTCTCATTAGCATAGATATAATCGAAGAAAACTATGATGTGCGAAGCAGTAGCTCAGCAAAAAATGTAATATATTCAAGTGATGATGCCATGAGAAAGTATCTTCTTGATCCACTAAAAGATGATGCATCTATTGAGGTTAGTGGTGAAAACAATATGTGGCTTAGGTTAGAGTATTTATTAGAAGAACTCCAAGAAATTAAAGATGCTTACGAATATTTTGAGAAAGAGTGTGTCTAATTATTCCCCTCTTCATCTAAGTTAATATTGCCAGCGCGACTCTTGCCCCCTCTCTAAAAATATTCTCGAATAAAATTCCGCCGTTGTCATTAAAAGAGATAATATTTCCCTCTCCCCAAACTTCTGATCCATCACCACACAAATAATGAGAATCGGCTAGACCCTTGAATTTTTTCTTGGCCAGGGCATTATTAGAAAGAGAGGATGCTGACATCTTCTATGGAGAATCTTTGTCTCCCCAAACTCTATTGAATTTTCTGGATTTATTGTTTCTAAGTATCTTAAATCTAATCTCATGTCTTCCTGGGGCCACCTCAAAATCAAGGTCATCCCCCTCGCAAATTTCAATATCTCCATTATTATTTAAAATTGCGTCCGAAATTACAAATCGATAACTACCTTCCTCCTCTTTGATATCCTTAATATTTAATCGAGACCTTCCGAAATCACCCTCTTTTGTACCCATGCTTCTTTCAAATCTACTTGACCTTCTAACTACAGATTCAAAAACGGCAAATCCTTCTGGGTCAAAATAAAGAGAGTAGTCAACATCAGTTCCTCGAGCATCCCCTCTCCACTTATGCTCCCACCTGGTTCCACTGAATAAACCATACGATTCTCCTAAGCGATTTGAGGCAGATTCTCCCATTTGAAATCCAAAAATTAAATCGTTTAAAGTTGCGCGCCTCTTGTCTTGTCCTACATTGCCTGAAAAGTCAAGAGATGGGACGGCTAAAAAACAACTCTCACCAGAACTACCTTCAAAACCCAAGTGAATTCTTCGCCCAGCGAAAGGAATATATCTATCAAAAACACTATTTGTATAAAACTCTAACTTAGATATCGAATAATTGCCCCCCATTCTTTTCCTAATTTTTTCAAAACGCTGGCTTTCTCCGCCTTTCATTATAAGCTCTGTTGCTTTTCCCAAAACAGAAGAAGCTTTGCCAGCTCTGCCGGGGAGCTTGTCTAAAATTTTTGTATATGCATTACTAAAATCAAGATCTTGAGCAACTTCTTCTCCTTTTAAAATAGAGTTCTCTGAAAAGTCCAATCCTCCTCCCATAATTTCACCAATGGCCTCTGCTGCACGATATTCTGGAGTGCTTTCTCCTGGAACAACTGCCCCTAAACTATTCCCTGCTGAATCCAAAAGCTCTTGGCCAGCAATATAAACCCTAGACCCTCTTGGATGAAAGACATATGCATGGGTTCCAGCCGCATTCTCTCGCTTTCCAGATTGATTATAATACTCGAAAGTACACCGCCTGTCTTCTACTGAAGGCTCAACGCCCACATAAACCTCATCGCTCATCATTCTCAAATCAACTGGAGAGAACGCCGTAGTTTTGAAAAGCACTGACGCATCTTGATTATCGTCCAAAACTCCTTGTCTATGCTTTCCTTCGGGTCGGCCCGCATAAAAATCATCAACAGCATAAATAATTTCTCGTTTTTTGCCATCATCTAAACTAAACCCACTACCTGATCCTAGTGAATTAATTGGAGAAAATGCTGTCATGGCAGCTAGCCCAACCATCCCAACTAATCGAGATAAACCTTTTGCCATTCTAAATACAACAAAAATATCTTTATAAAGATTATAGCGATAAAGAACAACATTTATTAACGCCCTTTGATTAAAATGTTTATGAGAAAAAGAGGGTCTACTTTGACAATTGAAAATACAGTGTCGATAGTTATAGTTGTGATACTTGTAATAGCATTAGTGTTTCTCATCCGAGCAATGTATCCGAGTTCATATGAGCCGGGCAAGGAATATTCTAAAGCCCAGATAAAAGAGATTGAAGAAAAATTAATGGAGACAGAAGAAACAGGAATGCCCCAAGAGCATTTAATTATTGCAGCGCCAAAAGACTCAAGGTGCTTCCTGGTTTACTTTGAGAATGAAAATTTTGTTGAAAGTATGGAGCTGTATCCTGAAGTAGCTCCCGTTATGAGCGACACGGTGAGTATATCTAAACCTGGTCTGCCGGCCCTAAAAAAAACATTCTCACACTTGGGAGACAATGATGACTATACATTATGTGTGTGTTATTTCAATGGTGACACAAGAGAAAAAATAGAAGAGCTGTCTCCTGTGTGTAGCTCCTGTATCAGCCTAAAGGATAAATTATCAGGAACAAAGGTTTTAGAACTAGAAGGTAACCAACTACTTGAAATTAAATATGCCTCTGGAGCAATTACAATAAATGAAAACACGAAACAATAAAAAAGCCGGGGCTGCAATCAGTGAAGTTATGAAAACTATTATTTGGCTAGCAATTCTGATGGGGGCAGTAATCGCAATAACATTTAAAATAAATAACGCCATAAAATCAAAATCAAAAAACAAAATAAAAACGGAGTGAGATCTGAAGTCAAGAAAAAAATTGGAGGGGCCCTTT
>CAZAZO010000071.1:0-5061 GCA_964489675.1 Candidatus Woesearchaeota archaeon
TGTTTGTATTTGATGTAGAGAATATTTTGGATAATAAAATTCTTGTGCTCGGGGTATTGATTTTTGCATTGATGGTTATAATTGTTTTAGTGATTTATCTAATGAGGGACTCCAGGTAACATTTAAAACATTCTAATTCTAGTATAAATCATGGGATATTGGGGAGTAGTTTTAAACAGCATAAAAAATGCGGATGTGATTTTGTTAATCTTGGATGCTAGGATTCCAAATGAGACTAGGAATGCAGAAATAGAGGCCAAGGCAGAGAGGCTGCAAAAGGAAATAATTTATGTTTATAATAAGGTGGACCTTGTAAATAAAAAAACAATGGCTGATTTAAAGAAAGTTCATACTGGGGCATTCTTTACAAATTCAAATAAAAAAGGGACCGTTCTTCCAATAAAAAAATATTTGGACAGGTTAGCAGAAGGCAGAGTAAAAGCTCTTCGGGTTGCAATTTTGGGATATCCAAATGTTGGTAAGTCTAGTGTTTTAAATATTTTAACTAATGCAAAAGAAAAAGTTTCAAGAGTGTCTGGTACTACGAAGAAGACGGCTTGGATTAGGCAGGGTAATGTTAGATTTATGGATACTCCTGGGGTAATTCCCAGGAAAGACTCAAAAGCGAAAATGGGTATAACTTCGTCTAAGGATATTTATAAAACTGAGAACCCGGAAAGAATTGCGTTTAAATTAATAGAAAAGTTGAGGGGAACAAAATCTCTTCAGGTACAGTATAAGATAAAGATCAAAGACGATGATTCAGATTATGATGTTTTTTTAAAAATAGGTAAGAAGAGGGGTTTTTTGATAAAGGGCGGGGAAGTTGATGAGGATAAAACTGCTAGATTAATTGTTAGTGATTGGCAAAAGGGGAGGATAAGAGTGTAGGGGTTAATATGTTTTGTATCCAACAAAACTTTATAAAGTTCGTCCTATTGATGACTATAACTTCATAGAAAATGGAAAAAAATATAACGGTGATACCGGGTGACGGGATTGGTCCTGAAATAACAAAAGAAGCTGTTAAAATTTTAGATGTTGTTTCTGAAGTGAGGGGGCATAAGTTTAATTATAAATATGCTGATATGGGAGGAGTAGCTTATGACAAGGCTGTTGCTAATATGTCTGTAGAAGAAATTGAAGATATTGATAACTGGGATGATGACTCTAAAAGAAGTCTAACTTTGCCTCAAGAAACTCTGGACGCTATGGATCACGCTAGAGATAGTGGTGGTGCAGTTTTGTTTGGCTCAGTTGGCAGGTTTGATTTACCGAAGAGAGCGCCTGAGTTGGCACTTCTTGGGATGAGAAAAAGATATGGGGTTGTTAACAAGCGGCCATTTGTTATTGATCCAATTTTAGCACATAATTCAATTTTGTTTAGAGAAGTGGTCCCAGTTGAGGGCTTAGAGATTATTAGTCCAGAAGAATCTTTATTCAATGGAGAGGTGTTTAGGGGCGAGAATTCTCATTCTACAAGAAAACAGCTTACGCGGAGTAGAGTTGAAAAAACAGTTCGTGAAGCATTTGAAAAAGCTAAAGATAGTGGTAAAAAATTACTTTGTGTTTCAAAGTATAATGTTTTGGTCTCAGAAAAGATGCTTAGTGATGTATTTGAGAGTGTATCAAAAGAATATGAGGGGCAAGTTGAACTAAATGAATGGTCGCAGAATGGACAATTAATTATTGATAATGCTGGTATGCAGATTGCTGCAAATCCTCAAAGGTATGAGAATACAATTATTATAGTGGACGGGATGTTTGGAGATTTTTTAAGAGCGATTGTTGATGTTGTTAGCGGTTCAGTTAAGGCTAATGAAGAAGCTTTGGAGAAGATTAGGCAACAGGGAATTAATAGGACATTTATTAGGGAGCTTTGTGGGGGTCTTTATTTTGGAGAAAGAGAGAGCAGCAAGGAGGTAGCATTTGATACTTTAACTTATGATAAGGCTACGTTAGAGAATTTAGCAGGTGTTGCTCAAAAGGAAAATGAGAAGCTTGGTCTTTCTTGTGTGCACTCATTGGTAATTGAGGGGGTTCCTACATTTGATTATTGGAAGAAGGTCCTAGATGAGCATGCTGAGAAAAATGGGTATATTATAAAGCATTTGGGAATTAAGGAAGCTGTAGAAATGTTGCTGGCTAATCCTCTTGAGCTTGGAACAATAATTGCTAGTAATATGATGGGGGATATTTATACTGACTTGGCTGCTGCGGTTGTTGGTAAATCACTGGGGATAATGCCGTCTTCGGCTGTTAACTCAGATGGGTTTGGAATTTATGAACAAATTGCAGGAAGTGCTCCAGATATTGCAGGAAAAAATATGGCAAACCCAATTGCAGAAATTAGGAGTGCTGCTATGATGCTTGAAGATTTTGGAGACCTTGAGGGCGGGAAACTTATTAATGATGCTATTTCAAAAGTAATTGAAAAATATAGAACGGGAGATATTATGGAGGAAGGGTATACTAAAGTCACGACTAGTGAAATGGGCGATTTGATAGCTAAACAGATAAGAGGAGAAGAATAATGGCAGAAAGAACTCTTTATAACAAGGTTTGGGATAAGCACAAGGTAGGAATTTTACCTACGGGACAAACTCAGCTTTTTGTTGGAAGACATTTGATGCATGAAGTAACTAGCCCGCAAGCCTTTGAGATGCTTAGAGAAAGAGGAATCGAAGTTAAATATCCAGAGCTAACAACTGGAATTGTTGACCATGTTATTCCAACAGAGGATGTTTCAAGGCCATTTGAAGATGAGCAAGCAGAGCTTATGACTTCTACAATGGAAAAAAATACAGAGCAGTTTAAAATTAAATTTTTTGGAGTGAACTCAGATGCTCAAGGTGTTTGTCATGTGTCATTTCCAGAACAGGGTTTAATTTGGCCGGGTCTTGTAGCTGTTTGTGGGGATAGTCATACCTGTACATATGGAGCATTTGGAGCACTTGCATTTGGGATTGGAACAACTCAGGTGAGTCATGTTTTGGCAACGCAAACTTTAGCAATGGATCCGTTAAAGGTTAGAAGAATAGAATTTAATGGAGTTTTGCAGGAGGGTGTTACAGCTAAGGATTTGGCGCTTTATATGATAAGTGAATTGGGTGTTGAGGGAGGGCTTGGATTTGCATATGAATTTGCTGGAGAGGTGATTGATAAAATGTCAATGGAGGAGAGAATGACTATTTGTAATATGGCAGTTGAAGGTGGAGCTAGGTCAGGATATGTTAATCCAGATCAGACAACTTTTGATTATATAAAGGGTAGAAAATATGCTCCAGAAAATTTTGAAAAAACTCAAGAATACTGGGAGTCAATAACTTCAGATGAGGATGCTGTTTATGATGATAAGGTTGTTTTTGATGTTTCTAAAATTAATCCTATGGTAACTTGGGGAGTAAATCCCGCACAGGCTATTTTTGTTGATGATAAGATTCCATTGCTTGATGGGCTAGATGACAAGGCAAAAGCAGAATCAGAAGATGCGCTTGAATATATGGGACTTTTGCAAGGAAATTCTATTGAGGGTACAGACGTGGACGTTGTGTTTGTTGGATCTTGCACGAATGGTCGATTAAGTGATTTGGAGGCTGCTGCTAGGATATTAAAAGGCAAAAAAGTTTCTGTGAAGACATTAGTCGTTCCAGGTTCGCAAAGTGTAAAAGAAGAAGCTGAAAGGCTGGGGCTTGATCAAATCTTTAAGGATGCTGGTGCAGAGTGGAGATTGGCTGGATGCTCAATGTGTTTGGCGATGAATCCAGATAGGTTAATTGGGGATCAAAGGAGTGCTTCTACATCGAATAGAAATTTTAAAGGAAGACAAGGAAGCCCTAAGGGTAGAACCCATTTAATGAGTCCTTACATGGCAGCAGCGTCGGCTGTGGAAGGTAAAATAACTGATCCTAGAAAATTTTTGGGAGGTGAGGACAATGAGTGAGGAGGTTGTAATTTCAGAAAATCAAATACTGAAGATATCTGGGAGAGGCGTGCCAAAGACAGAGGATGATCAGAATACGGATGACATTATGCCTGCTAGGTTTTTGAAAGAAATTACTTTTGCTAATATGGGTAAGTATGCTTATTATGATGAGAGATTTAAGGACGGGGAAGAAGTAGAGACCCATCCATTAAATGATTCAAAATATGAAGGTGCGACTATTTTAATCGGTGGAAATAATTATGGTTGTGGCTCATCTAGGGAGCATGCTCCACAGGCCTTGCATAGGTACGGAATTAAGGCGGTTATTGCACCAAGTTTTGCGGAAATATTTGCGGGAAACTGTGCTAGCTTGGGAGTTGTTGGCGTTACAGCCTCAAAAGAGGAAGTAGTGGAGTTAGCAGAATTTATTAAAGAAAATCCATCAGAGGATATAAAAATTGATCTTCAAGAAAAAACAATTTCTTACTCTGATAAGACGGTTTCTTTTGATATGTTGGAGGGTAGAAGACAGGCTTTTTTGAATGGGACTTGGGATGCGATGACAATTTTAGAGCAAAGTAAAACAGAAACAGAAAGTGTTGCTCAAGGTCTGGAATATTTACATTCTTAATTTGTGCATAAAAATAAAAACACATTTCTCCTAACTAAAACATGGCAAATGATATAACGTTATTCAAAACAGACAATGTGATTCATCTAAAAAAGATATCTAAGAAGAATGACTTGAAAAAAGATGATAAAGTAGATGGTTATTTAATTGATGCAGATGAGAAGATGGCTCGGCGGATAGTTGATTCTTTGAAGGGGCGAGGGAAAGTGGTTGCTCTTCAGGGCAGGGACGATGCATTTAATAGAAGAGCAATTGAGACTTTGAAGATAAATTATTTAGTAAATGTTGAATGCGAGCCAAAAAAAGATACATTAAAACAGCGGGACTCGGGGGTTAATCATGTGGTGGCGAAAGAGGCTGCTCGGAAGGGGATTTCGTTTGTGATTGATATGGATTATATAGGGGGGCTTTCAGGTGAGGCTCAAGCTCGGGTTTTGGCTCGGGTGATGCAGAATATAAGGATATGTAGAAGGGCTAAGTGTGGGATAAAGTTATTTTCTAAAAG
>CAZAZO010000072.1:0-5057 GCA_964489675.1 Candidatus Woesearchaeota archaeon
CCTCCGCATTTTATTACGCCTTAAACGGTACTACCTATTCTTTAGCTCAAGCCGCAGTTCCTCCACGCTTCCCACATGAAACAAATCTTCTATTTCTCGCTGTATTGTCCAGGATTTTTCCGCTTGAAAATTTGCAGTCATAATACAAAAACAAAGCTCAGAAAAAATTTTATCCTTACTCTTAGATGCTTCCGCAAATTCTTTTAGTCGATCATCTATTGTTTTTTTAATGGGAGAAGATTGTACTCTTTCCAATTTTTTGATGAGATTTTGCATAGACAATATAACTTAGAACAATATAAATATTTATTCTCTTTCTTCAAGCTCCCTATCGTTCTCTGCTGATTGATCATAATCACCACCAGCCTCTCTTGAACCTATTAAAGGTATTTCCTCAGGATCTGGTATTGCTTGAGTAATTTTATTAGCAGCCCTCTCTAGCCCACCGAGCCCCTTAACTATATCTATAGCGAAGTGATTTCTATCAAGAAGTCTGCCGCTTGCCACTCCTGCTCTACCATCACTATATTTCCCCACAGCCTCTTTAGCCTTAGAATACTCTACCGATTTCTCCAATGGCCCCACTACACCCCCATATTTACTGCCCTTATCATATTTATATTTTACAACACACTCGCCACACTTATGTCCAAAATTTAATGCCACAAAAACCGTCTCCCCCTCCCACTTAAGATAACAAGAAACCTTCACTCTTTCACGCCTGGGATTAACACTTTTCGCCGAAACAGTATTTGCCAGCCCCCCAAAAAACTCTCTTGCGCTATAGTGTTCCATAATTCACAGAGTCAAAATACATATTTAAAGTTTTCGGTTTTGTTACTATTTTAAAGATACAACTTAGGTACTATTCTATAGAAATAACTAATTACTCTTTTCTTATGTATGGTTCAAATTCTGGGTCTACCCTTGGATCAAGAGTGCTCTCTCTCACGTTTTCATCTTGCCCCTCAAAACCTGCCCCCCGGGCATGCTCTCTTGGTGATACCAAGAAACCCCCTGGCTTCTCATATCCCCTTTCTACTTCTCCTTTTACCTGAGAGCCATCTCCAGCAACCTCCACGTCTTTCTCTAACCCACCCTCAGCCCCAAAAAGCTTCTCCGCCTCACTTCTAACTCCCCCTACGGCCTTCTGCGCCGCATCATAAACTCTTCTAGCCCTTTCTCTTACTTGTCTTCCATAATTAAATTCACAATGACGATTAAATACCGAATATTCCTCCCCCCTAACCATAATTATATCTGAGGACGTCCCCATTCTAACAATATCTGCTCTTGACCTATATGACCTCGGAAAATTGGCATACTTGTCAAGAATTTTACGTGCTGTTTCCTCATCCAGCTTCATACCCTATAGACTCAAAACGTATATTTAAAGTTTTCGGTTTTGTTACTATTTTAAAGATACAACTTAGGTACTATTCTATAGAAATAACTAATTATTCACTTTTCCAAAGCCTATGTAAATTACAATAAGCTCTAGCACTAGTCGGTTCAAACGAAAATTCCGCCTTTGGCTCTTGATCTGGACTCAAAAACACTTTAGCAATTTCTTTACCATCAGTCGCCTCAATCCACTCAATTGAATGCTCACCTGTCATCGGATGAGGAACTGCGCCAACTTTTACAAAATTCCCTTCAATTACAGGCCTATGCTTTTCTGTTTTGCCCTCTTCTTCTGTTTGTCCCTCTTGCTTTTTCATCGGCTGACCACAACAATATACATACGGACTAGCTTCATGTAAAATTTCAACAATATTCCCACAGATCTCGCATTTGTAAACTTCTGCTCTCTTTGTCATAAAACAACCTAGACCTTAGCAGTTAAAAGTATTTTGGTGTGCTGCATTAATTAGCTAAAAAGGAAAGTAGTTGTATTTTTTTGTATCCGTAATTCTAATTATATCAAAATCCCTTATGATATCTGAAAAATTCTTTCTTAACTCATTAAGAACCTTATAAAATTCATCTTCACTCTCTGATTCGATTTCTATTTCTAAGTCCCATGAGCCAATTAGTTTTAAAATCTGGGGAATACTTGAATGTTTTTTAGAATAGCTCTTTAACTCATCATATTTCTCATTATTAAGATTCTTTGTCCGAATTATCACCTTATATAATTTTATTCCAAGGTTTTCAAGCATGGGATAACATCTATATTGAGAAATTATATTTTGAGACGTTAATTTTTTCATCCGATAATTTACTATATCTCGAGATATCTTTAGGTTCTCAGCTAAAACTATAATATTAATTCTTGCGCTTGTTGCCAACTCCCCTAAAATTCTTTTTTCAGCCTCATCTAATTCATAAGGCCTTTGGGGCTTGGCATAAAGAAATTCATTATTTTTAGATCTTGAATAAATTGAAGTCGACTCATTTAGTAGTATTTCTTTATCGAGTACAAATTTTGAAAATTTATTCATAAAATTATTTAAGATAAACCCAAATTCAAAATTATTTTTTGCTAAAATACTAACTGCCAAATCACTTTTTCCCCGACACTCAGCCACCCAAACAGCATTCTTTTGCTTTACCCAATAATTAGTTAATTCTTTCTCTTTAGAAGGGGTTGTATTTTGAAATTTAAAATAGATTTTGTAAAGAGAATATCCCAGCTTCGCAAAATTAATTACCGTATAATATTCAAAGATTAAATTATTTTTATGTAAACGTTGAATACGATATTCCACTGCAGGCTTACTAAGCCCAACCTTCTTCGCTATTTGACTATTTGTAAACCTGGCATTTTCATCTAGCAATGCGAGAATTTTCTTGTCTTTTGTGTCTAGCTTTATCATATTTACATTACGTGTTAATAGTTTATAAGTTTTACGTATTTGTAAGACTTTTTAATAATAAGTTTAATATATATGTATTGGATTACTATGGACAAGTTGTAAAAAACAACTTGGGGAAAATGAAATGAAAAATAGACTTGAAGGAATTATCCCTCAGGAGGATTTGGGAATAGAAAGGGTAAAAAGAGTTTTAGAAAAATTCTTTCCTAAGGGAACCGAAATAAATAGAGAGCTCTATATGACTAATGAATATTATAAAGGCCAATTTAATGGAAACTGCAATTATAAAGACGGAAAATTCCACCATTGGTATTGCTATAGGTTTAAAACTCCCGAGCTAGAAGAATATGTTCTTTGGAGAAGATCACAACATTTTACAGACTCATTCATAACTACTTCAAAAAAAATCAATGGGCAAACCATTCGTCCAGATATTGTATTTTCTGCTCTCTTGGGTAACGAATTAACTCCCTCCAGCGCTGCTTTTACAGTTTTTAAGGGGTCTAGATACCTAAATTGGAAGCCCACTGAAAATTCAATGGAGAGTGGTCGTGTAAAATTTAGTACAGAGGTTATCCAAATTGGCGACGCTTACAGAGTAATTGCATCTTTAAGAGCCTATAAAAAATTAAGGTCTTCTCCTGAGATTGAAAAAGCTACTAAGAAGACTGAAAAAGCAAGAAGAAAATTGAGCGAAACTATGAGAGAAGAGGAAAATCTGGCAAAGAGAGTTCTTTTTGGGGAATAATAAATAACTAGATTTTTCACAACAACAAAACACACCTCTAGACATAATAAATAAAAAAATCACAACTCAAACACTACACAAGATCAAAAAGATTATGAAAACCTATTAAAATGAAAACTAGAAAATACCACCCAGAAGAATGGATTCCTGTTGTCGGAGCTTTTTTTAGAGTAGCCAGATTTAATGAAATATGCCAAGAAGGCCTTGAAGAAATTCTAAAAAAAGACATTCCTTGTTTTGAAAGATCCAGAAGACATCAAGTACTAGCGAACGAAAAATACAAAGAACTTTTTACCGACCCCTTTTTGTATTATCATGCATTTTCTCTTGCCTCGATAATTCCCTATTTTGCTATCCGCTATATGAATTAACTACTGCAACCCGAATCCACAATCACGCTGCACACCCCAACACCTAAAAACCCCCGACACTAAATACAGCTATGGCAACAAAATGCGAGGTATATGATGTTGTAATTTTAGGAGCAGGACCCGCAGGACTTGTTGCAGGACTATACAGCGCTAGATATGCTAGAAAAACTGTGATTATAGGACAAGAAATTGGAGGAACTTGCACCAAGGGAGGAGAGTATGAAAACTGGCCAGGAGAAAAAAGCATTTCTGGATTCGATCTTGTTAATAAGTTTAAAGAACATGTCGAAAGCTACGACGTTCCAATAATTATGAAAAAAGTTACTGGAATTAAAAAAGAAAAAGATATCTTTACAGTCACAGCAGGAGGAGAAGAAATCCAGGGTAAGACATTAATTATTTCCTTTGGCACAAAACACAGAAAACTAGACATACCAGGTGAAAATGAACTCTTAGGAAAGGGTGTTAGTTATTGTGCAACATGTGACGGAATGTTTTTCAAGGGAAAAGAAAATGTTGTTGTAATTGGCGGAGCTGATTCTGCTGCAAAGGCCGCACTTTATTTGTCCGACATTGTAAAAAAAGTAACTATAGTCTACAGAAAAAGCGAACTCAGAAGTGAGCCAATTTATAAAAAAAGAATCAAGTCCAAAGATAATATTGAAATAATTTATGACTCTATTCCTTCCAAAATCCATGGAGAAACTTCAGTTGAAAAAATCAAAATAAAAAACAGCAAAGGAAAAGAAACAGAAATTGACGCGCAGGGTGTTTTTATCGAAATTGGTGCAATTCCCTGCAATGAATTATTAACAAAATTAAAACTCAAAGCCGACAAGGGATGCTATGTTAAAACTGACCGCGACATGAATACAAATATCGAAGGTGTCTTTGTTGCAGGAGACCTAACTAACAACAAGTTAAAACAAGTAATAACAGCAGCCTCAGACGGTGCCATCGCCGCTCATGCTGCCCACGAATATTTACAAAAACCTTCACACAAATAAATATAAACCAAAACTAACTAATTTAATAATACAAACATAAAAAGAATCAACATCATAACATAACCGAGTGGGGAGCGGGGGAATGTATTTTGGGGGCTCGACTAATTGGGTG
>CAZAZO010000073.1:0-5008 GCA_964489675.1 Candidatus Woesearchaeota archaeon
AAACTGATAGATAGTTCAACTGCAGCTCTTTTGGATCTCATTTTTTCTTGCTCCTAGTTTTCTTTTTTAGTTTAGTAGCTTTCTTTTTCTCCTCGCAAGAAAAAAATCTTTTCATAGGAGGTATTGCAACGATTAACGCAGCAATAAGTAAATACCATTTGTTTTCTCTTAAAAATATGATGACTTGGAATGGCCAATAGGTTGCTAGAAGGCCAATTAAAAAGCTGGAGCTCAAAAACACGGCTAGCTTAGTAAAAGTAATGTCTAAAAGAGTCATCTCCACCTTCTTTTTCATAAAAATTATACGAGGATGTTATTTATAAATGTTTTGAGGGGGCGGGCAATATCTTAAATTAATTTTATTCATTCATAATATACCCACTACGCTTATGCTACCCGCCCTTATTTCTCGGGCTTAGTTACTAGTATTTGCCCTCGCCAAAAATAGTGAATGAAGTAATTAATTTCTAATTTTGGATGTAGCCGAGGGAGTAGGGGCGTGAATGACTTTTCTTAATTCTATTAAAAATTCTTTACTATTCTTAATTTCTTCATGAATAGTTTCTGTTTGCGATTTTATAGTTATCACTTTTTTAGATGTATATACAAATAAGAAAATAAAAAATAACCCAATTGCAACAAGGAATAATATTATAAGACTAAATTCATCATTAATATAAAATTTTACAAAGCCACCGAACAATATGGCAAGTCCAATTATCAATAGCCATTTCATAAAAATTATTTGTCCAGAAATAGAATCTATATTCTTTAGGGGAATTTCAATAAATTCAGAATCATCTTCTTGTATAATAGATTTATTGGTTATCTTTGTAAATCCATGTTTGAAGATTGTTTTCTCATCTGGTAAATTTTTCATACTATTTTGAGCTAATAAAACTATATATATCTTATCTTGTGATGAATTCTTTTACGATATTCCAGACGTCTTCTTTCATTCTTGGGATGAAGTTGATTGCGCCTGCGTTTTTATGTCCACCACCTTCAACAAATGCGTTGGGCAGTTTCTTTTGTAAGAGTTGGATCATTTCATGCATGGAAAAATTGGCTTCGTCAGTTGCTCTAAATGTCATTGCTGTATTCATAATTCCAACGGAAACTAGGCTTGTGATATTTTTTGTTTTTTGTAAATCGTCATGAAGTAGACCAACGCTTCTGCCGGGCTTTGGGAAAAATCCGAAGCCAGGAAAACTTGTTTCAATTTGGATTGTTTGAAGTGTGCCTTTGTCAAATGTTTCAATCTCAGCAGCGCTTTTACCAATTGCAAGGCCTTTTTTGTCTAATTCTCTGATATGTGGCGCCATCAGTGATACCAGCTTCTTTTGTTGGTCACGAGGTTCTCCAAATAATACTTCAATATATTCACGGGATTCCATAAATCTGAGTTTTGTTGAAACGTATTCTATAACTAATGAAATGTCGGCTAATAGTTGTTTGTCGTAGCCTCTAGTCTCTGCGATTTTTAGGTATTCTTTCATTAGATTAGGATTAGAAATATCAATTCTGTCAGCGTATCCGGCTAGGGCTGGTATTTGTTCCATATTTTCTACTTTGTTATTGATTAGGTGGCCAATTTCTGCACAAAGCATACCAGCGGAAAAATTAGATCCAGATTCATCCACTAATTCAGGATTAATATGTGCTAAGACTTCGTCAGTTATAACGTCTTTATCGAATCCATGATGATCAATTACAATAAACTCGGCTCCATGAATTTTGCCTTGTTGAATGGCCATTAGGTCTTCTGGAGAACTCCCGTTATCCACTATAATTATTAAGGGCATTTTTTCTCCAAATTTTGCGACTCCACGAAGAGAATTGGCAGTATCTTTGATTGAATCTTCTAGTTCATAATAAGGTGCCATACATGGAGCCCTTCTGAAAGATTCCCATGCGGCTTTTGGGTTTGGATTTTGTTTTTCAATTAAAGGTACAATTGCTTTTTCTAATGCGAAGCCTGAACAGTATCCGTCAGTATCGTTATGATGCCTGACAACGATGGGCCGTCCTTGAATTATTGCTAGTCTAATTTCTTCGGCTGCTTTTAGCATTGTATCTTTTAGTTTGTCTAAAATAGGGCTTTTAACCATAAAATCAGTATTAACGACTTTGGCTCGATTTCGCTGTTTGTATTCAATATCTTTTTCGATTCGCTCGGCTGCCTCTTTATCTTTTTTATAAATTTTATCAATATTTCCTTCAATTTCGCCGTTGAATTCGTCTATGGTTACTTCTGCTTTTACACAGTCTCCAAGGTTAATTTCGGGATGTGCTCTTTCTCCTGGTGCAATGAATCCTTTTAGTAATAGACTGGCTGTTCCGTCTTCTAGTGTGAAAACTGTGGGCCCACCCGTTTGCATTACTTTCTCAATTCTGCCAGAAACAACTGCCTTTTTCCGATATAGCTTAGAATCTATTTCGTTTATAGTTACTTGCTTTGTAGCATTTTCTTTTTTATACATTTTTTTCATTTTTGTTTCCCCTAAAATGAAAGCATGAAACTTTTTCCTGAAGTTACTTTTTTCATTTTAGTTTTCTTAAAAAGCGATAATAATAATATCCTTCTCTATTTTTTGTATGGTATACTTAGGGGGGTGTCCCTTTTAAATGTTTGGTTGGGCAGAATGCGGTGGTAGAAATGCAGTAGTTTGGATTAGCTTCCTCTGTTTTTATGCTTGTCAACTATTCTACATCCCGTTCCGAGAATTAATGGAACTGCTGAGAGGCAGTATAATTTAAACCCGTTATCGCATCGTTTTCTATGGTAGTCTTGTTTGGCCAATAGTCTTGATTTTTCCTGACTGGATAAATATGCATTTGGGTTTATTCTTGCTGATGAGTATTGACTTTCTAGTTCTCCTTGTTTGATCGCGTAACCTAGGCTTGCACTCGCGGTAGCTATACTTGCTGCGATTAACACGTTTCCTAATGTTTTTATCATCTTTGGTTTTTATCACTAGAACTCTTCTTCCCATATGGGTATTTTTAGAATAGGGAGTTGATTTTTAAGTGTTATGATTTGTATTGTGAGGGCGGAGAACATATTAAAAGTGTGCGTTTACACACAGAATCTATAAGTTCAATTCCTTCCCAGGGAGATAGACTTGTTTGATTGTTTTTTCAAATTCGAATATCCTATAGTTTTTTATAGTGTTGGGGAATGTCTTTCGAATCTTTATTATCAGTTCTTTAAGTTCAATAGTATTTTTAACCATTGTTTCTATTTCAAAGTCTGGCCCACCGATTGTTCTCATCCGGTAGACTATATTTTTATTTGCTTTGGCAAATTCATTCATTCTGTTTATTTTCGAAAGATCGTTTAAATAGAAGTCCACCTTATAGAATTTATATCCAAGCTTATCTACATTAATTAGAGCATTATACCCAAGGATAATTCCAGCCTTTTCCAGCTTTCTTATTCTCGATACTGTTGCCTTTGGAGAAAGTTTAACTTTCGTGGATATATCAACTATAGGGGCTCTTGCATTCTGGGTCAGTTCCACGAGAATCTTATAATCCTTGTCATCGTAGCTTTCTTTTTCCCCATCCCCAATTATCTTTTCGTTGTTTATCTTGGCCTCTGACAGGGGCTTCATTGGATAATGAACCATTCTTACTGATTCATATATTTCCTCTTTCAAAATATATTCTCCATATTTTTCTAAGAAGGAGAACCATTTATTTGCAAACTGTGGGATTGATTTTACCCATGTATAAAAGGCGATATCTATCTCTCCTTGAAGCTTAACTGTCCACATAAAAAAAGGATCCTTTCTTATCTCCTCATATATCTCTTTCTCCTTTTCGGGGCTTATGTTCTGCCACTTAAGGTAGATCCGAATAGAGTTAAACCCAAGCTTTCGCCAATCTATTAATGCATGATAACTTCGAAGGACACCGCGTTTCTCCAATTGATTTATTCTATAATTAATAACCTGCTTGGACACCCTAAGCTTCTTGCTTATCTCCGCATTGGACTTTCTACAGTTTGAGTTTAGCTCAAAAAGCAACTTCTTGTCAATTATGTTTATCATATCTTTACAATAGAGATATTGGTATATAAATGTTGCCCTTTTGACAAAATATTCTACACAAGAATATATATAGTGATATAACCTCCTGTTACTATTCCGAAGAGATTACTCTTTTGGAGGTAAAATGAAAATGAAAAAATTATCTGTAGAAGAAATGGCAGAATTGGCATTAAGTCAAAGAAAATTTGAATTATCCTATGCCGATGGTAGCGTGCGAAAATATTTTTCTATAAATGACACTCAACACATTTACTTAGAGAGCCGAAGAATTGGGGGAGCAAGAATTGCTGTTACAGAACTGAGAAAAGGAGACAACCCTCTCCTTCCAACGGGCCCCAGCTTGGGAATAAAAATGGATAGATGGTCAGATAGTGAGTATCTTACAAGGGCAGTGCAATATGCAGAAAAATTACGCACTGAACAAATAAATGAAATGATAGAAAGACATGGGTGCAAAAATGAAGGTTAGAGAAGAAGTATAGCCCTTAGAGGGTGTGCTGAAAGGAGGAATAAATAATAATGACAGACGAGAAAAGATATAATGAAAGTACTGTATATCGCTTGATTCATCAAATTGAGGAGATTTACTATTATGCCGGGGTTTATGACTGTACAAATGATCAAGATGCAAAAACTCAAGCAATTAGGAATGTCCGAGCGGGACTAAGGAGCTTCAAGGACGAATCTGGGGGCGGAATTTTTCCAAAAGGAATTATCCATTCAGAGAATATGAAGAAATTGGAAAAAATTGCTACTGATACATTTCCTGGAGATTGGTCAAATCCGAAAGAGATTGGATGGTAAAGTCCTTCACAATAGCCAAACGAATCGCTAAGCATGGCAAGCAAGTAATAATAATAATTCTAACATTACTTAGCGGAGATAAAAATTGGGGTGATTAAAAGTTAATAGATATGATTGTTCGATTCCGCAGCCACCTTTCACCAAAAAAC
>CAZAZO010000074.1:0-4894 GCA_964489675.1 Candidatus Woesearchaeota archaeon
TGCTATACCCATCAATATCACCCCCCCTACTTGTTACCATTGATGTTATTTCTTTGCCATCGAAATATGTTCTAATTCCAGAAGAATACCCAGAGCCGTCATACGTGTATAATATATGATGCCATTTGTCATCTAATATATACATCGGAGTATCTGTGTAAAGATAATTTGAATTATCAGAATAATGATAAAATCTTGTCCCATTTATTTCAGGCCTGGTCTCAATAGCATATCCAGTATAGGGATCTTCGCTTAGCATTTTCGAGACTATAACACCCCTAGTTGTTGAATTTGTCTTTATCCAGGCCTCTAAGCTAAATGAATCATCCCAATCAAAAGAAAGAGAAGAATCATTCCCCGCATTAACAAAAGCTCCACCATTGAAATGGAATGAGCTGTTAAATTTACCAACAGAATATGGCTCTCTCGTTGTCGCATATCCAATCTTTGTATATGAACCCTGATCAGCTCCGTACCACATTTGGTATCCAGTACTTGTATTCATAACTGTTCCTGCCATCACAGAATCATCAGCAAATACATCAATGTTGCTCCACACCCTACCAAAAATTGCCTGCCCCTGATTTAAACGTGTCCAATTAATTCCATTACTGGAACTAGCAACCCCTATTTGGCCATAATTATAATTTGTCGAGTCTGATCCCGTATAAAACAATAGATAATCTGTCCCATTTTTAATTACGTCGTGGCCCCGCGTCCAAATAGTAAGCTCATCAAACTTATTTTCACCGCTAGGAGAAAAAATTGGATTATCCGCATTTTTTGTCCAAGTTAATCCATCAACAGAAACCGCATGCCCAATATAACCATAAGATCCATCATCTGCCGCATACCACATTTGATAATGTGTCCCATTATAAAGAACCGAAGGAACCAAAAGATTATTATCATCCCACTCCCCACCAGCTCCTCTTGATATTACCGCATTTCCACTATTTTGTCTTTCCCAATTAATACCGTCAGTTGAAAGAGCATAGCCAATTGAAATATAAGTTCCACTGCCCCCATATCCTTCATACCACATCTGATAGTGAGTTCCGTTAAAAAGAACCGAAGGCTTAGAGGCATCAACATCATCAAACTTACCACTTTCCCCAAGGTCTACAACAGGAGTTTTGTAGTTTGGCACTCTTTCAAACATTATTTCAGCATCATAAAAATATCCATTATGACCATTGCCAGAAAAGTCCTGGACAGTATTATTATCCCTATTATTTAAATGATAAAGTAAAACATTAGATGTCATATCCACATTATCTTCTGTAAAAGCCG
This sequence comes from Candidatus Woesearchaeota archaeon, assembly GCA_964489675.1. GTDB lineage: Archaea > Nanobdellota > Nanobdellia > Pacearchaeales > GW2011-AR1 > JAGVXH01. Next base: position 1,294 of record CAZAZO010000074.1, read on the forward strand.
ATTCGTTTATACCATTATCTGGAAGCGAACCAAAAGCTGAACCGCCAACACTTAAGTTTGTCCAACTAACCGTATAGTTAGAATCAAAAATTTGACTAGTGTAATTGGATGCCACGTTTGTTCCATATTGGCCTGATTGAATTTTATACATATTTTCTATTTCCTCATTAGATAAAACCCTCTCCCAAATTGCAAATTCATCCAGGTCGCCCCTAAATGTGGTTGAATCTGAGTAATATGAACCAACCTTAGTAGTCCCTCCAATTAATCTTCCAGTATAAGATGCCGTTGTTCCTTGCTTTTCCCCATTCAACCAAAAATATACTTTCCCAGCTGAAGCATCTAGAGTGAAAACAACATGGCTCCAATAGTCATCTGGAATTTTTTCTGTAGAATATTGCCAAGATCCTTCCCAATATGCAAACCTATCTGAAGCATCTATTCTCAAAATAAATCTTTCAGCACTATTTGTATCAAATATAATTCTATCCCCATTACCCCTAGCCCAAAAAGAGAATGTATAATTCTCAGCAGAAGACGAAATTCCAGTTGCATCTATGTTTCTAAGGGTGGTTGGTGTACTCGATATGTATTGCCCCAAGATTGGATCCGTTTCATTGTATCTCATAAAGGTTCTATAAGCATCCAAATCATTTCCAGAATCGTCAACCACAGACCAATTGCCATCGTCGAATGTCCATGCCACCGCCAGATCGCTCTCGTTACCATGAGTCGTGACTCCAGCACCAGAATTATAAAGATTAGAAACCTCAGTTGAGTTAAAAGATCTATTGTAGAGCGTAATTTCATCTAGCTCTCCATTAAAATAATAGTTAGTAGCCCTAACTCCTATATACGAACCAGAAGAGACCTCTTGTATGCTATCTATTGTATCTGTAGACGTATCTTCTAAAACTCCATCAATATATAGCCTAACTTTACCATCTCCCCCATTATCAATTGGATCCACTGTACACGTCAATTGATGCCATTGTCCATCAGCATAATCAGTGTTAGATCCAAGCCCTGTATCTCCAGCCGCTGAAACAGAATTGCCCTCATAAACATAACAAACCACATCCCCATCCGACTGCAAATAAGTTTCTATTTGATATGGGCTTTCCGATCTTCTAGAATAAATCATTTGTGTCGTCGAAGAAGAAGTCCTAAACCAAGCAGAATGAGTAACTTCATCTAAACTTGAGAAATAAGAATCTGGATGGATATAAAATCTATCTGTAGATCCATCAAATATTCCAGAAGACCCTAGTTTGCCCGTTTCATTAACATCTGCGACCCCAGACCAAGCTGTTGCATGAATATTATTAGGAGAAACATCTTCTAATCCATTATCAAAATGATAAAGCAAAATATTCCCGCTCATATTAATCCCAGTAAGACTATCATAAGATTGATTATCAGGACACTGTCTAATTGAATAGTTAGTTGAAGCAATTTTAATTCCACCGTCGACAAATTCAGAATTAGAATAATTACCTAGATCAAATTCTGACTGAATATTTTCCGTGTATATTAAAAGCCCAGTAACACTACTTATAGCACATAGAAATAACAATGAAAAAAATGCCACAAAACACACTAGGTTCACACCCCTTTTCATGGAATAAAACAGTATAAATCACTTTATAAATGCTATGTGGCTACCGACGATATTTTAAGAACTATCTCTTATTAAGCATTAACTCAATTTTCTTTGGATCTTGCTTCATTTCCTTCACAACACTGGCCGGACCTATAATTGTAATCGCATCTTGCTCCCCAACTAAAATTCTTGCTATGTTGTGCCTTATTCTATTAAAAAGCGAATTGTTCTCTCCCTCATTACTAACTGTTGCAATCTCTATTCCGGCAAATCCCTTTATGTTTCCTATTAGGGTCATAGAGTTTTCAATCAACCTTGTCTCTTCTTCTGGCCTAAGTTTTCCTTGAAGAATTATAATTCTATTATCCAAAACCAAACCCATCAATTTCTTAATTCTATTAATCGTATCCTCATGTGCAATCTCAGAATACGGCATAAAATGAATAGTTAGGTCTGCACCCTTCTTCTTTTTAGACTTTCTTTTCTTCACCATCTTTGTTATTTTTTTGTTTTGTTTTTAGATAGACAAAGAGGGTTCTTGTGCCTCCTTGGTGCCATCTTTTATTTTATGTAATTTTTTTAGTTTATTAATTTAACTTATTTTGCTTTTTTAATCAGCTTGAAAAGTTCTTCATAAAACTCTTCCATGTTTTCTCCACTTTTTGCTGATATTCCAACGACGTCGTACTCTGGAAATGCCCCCTGAACCTTTTTTAGGTCCGATTTTTTCAAGTCCATCTTATTAGCAACTACTAAAACCGGAATCTTTCTTGCCGCCAAATTGCCCAAAATTGTAATATTAACTTGTGAATATGGATTTATACTAGCATCAATTAAAACAATTACAGCATCCATATCGTCCAACCACTTAATAGACTCAATAATTCCCTGAGTCGCCTCTTTGGCCCGCCCCTGAGCCTCCTTTTTCTTCATACCAAACTTCAAAAAATCTTCAAAGTCAATCTTTGTCGCGATTCCTGGAGTATCAATTAATTTAAACTCAACCTTTTTACCATCTTTTTCAATAATTACCTTTTCTTTTACTTGAATCTCTCTTGTTTCATGAGGAACCTTACTAACAGACCCCAAATCTTCTCCCAACCAATCTTGACATATCGCATTAGCCAGTGAAGTTTTCCCCGCATTAGGAGAACCATAAAAACCCAACTTTTCTTCCCCCTTTTTTTTAAAGTCCCCCGAAAAAATCCTCTTTGAAAAATTTTTTATTATTTTTATCATCTTTTTCTACTTCTACCTTGAAATCCGGGTTTATTAATTTTTTGGCCTGCTTGTTGTCTAGTTTGGGTAACAGCACTATTGGCATATATCTTCTTATCTATAAAATTATTAAAACTAGAAAAACTAATTTTATCAACAGACCTAGATTTTTGCATTGCATAATCAATTCTTTCCTTAACCCACCCCTTCTCAGTCAATGCCTTCACTATTTCTGGATCTTTTACGCCCTTATCCCTAGCTGAATCAATAAAGTTAACAAGATTAAACAATTGTTTTCTATCACCAAACAAAATTTCTTCTTTGTGTCTTTGATACCAAATGCTCACTCCCACAAATACCACTAAAAATAAAACCACAATAAAAACTACATACCCAATAAATAAACCAACAGGCTTACAATCATCTCTACAATTAGAAGAATTCTCGCCCTCTTGACAAATTCCATCAAAATTACATTCTTCATTTACCTCTAAATCATCCTCATCCAAAATAAGAAGAGATGGCTTAGGAGATACAAAAAAACTAGGAGCAGCACTACTAAAAGAGCTAATCTTTATTGTCTTTTTTTCATTTGGATTCAACACCACATATGTGCTCTGCCCTGAAGACACAGCCGCTGTTCCCGAAGTAAAGTTTAATAAATTTCTAGCTTTATCTATAACCAAATAAGATGTAACATTAAACATAGAAACTATCTCCAACTCATAACTCCACATCTCAATAGACTCTGTAGAGCCTTCATAATGAACTGTTAATATT
>CAZAZO010000075.1:0-4874 GCA_964489675.1 Candidatus Woesearchaeota archaeon
GTTTCCGACTATTAAAAATAGACAACGCTATCCAGTTTTATAAACTTGGAGAATGTCTTTTTTATAGGAGAGTAAAATATGATAGGTGGAATAATTTTAGTAGAATGGGTTTTGCCATTTTTATTGGTTTTTGTATTGCTTTTTGCATTGTTAGAAAAATCTAAGTTGCTAGGAGAAAATAGGGATCAAATTAATTCATTAGTTTCATTGTCTGCAGCGATTTTATCTATTACTGTTCCGTATTCTAGGAATGTTATTGTTGAGCTTATGCCGTGGTTGGCTGTGGGATTGGTCTCGTTATTTGTATTTTTCGTTCTTTACAGCTTTGTGGTTGGGGAAAAAATGTTTGAGGGCAATACGGAATGGCTAAAATATGTTTTAATGGCGGTAGTTGCTGTTTTTAGTTTGGGCGTTATTTTCCAAGTTACTGGTCTTTGGGCAGTCATAGAAAAGAGTGGGAGTTTTTTTAATGGAGATTTTGTGGGCAATGCTCTTGTAATAGTTGTTGCCTGCCTTTTGGTCTTTTGGGTGTTTAGGAGTAGCAAGTCTTCTAGTAATTAGATTTTGTAAGAATATTAGGTGATTTGTATTTTTCTAATTTTCTTTTTCTTCTTTGGTCTTATTTTTTCAAATATTAGAGTTATAATTATATCTATTATATAGGCTAGGCCTAAATATATTAGAATATCTAAGATAAAATTTCCAATATTCATAATTGACCCGTCGGACTCTAAAAAATTTATTTCTATTAAAGGGAAGGGGTATCCTATTGTTATTGCTGTTTCAAAGTTTCCTTGCATTAGTTCACCGAATGGAAAGTTGATTAAAGATATTGCAATTCCAAAAAGAAGAATTATTTCAAATAGCCATTCTGTTCTTTTTGTTGGCCTCATGGACTTGGGGAATGTTTCTTCTAAGAATTTACCTTTTGGTTTTTTGAATCTATTTTCATATTTGACTTTTGGAGCCTGGGTATTTGTTTTTTTGGTTTCTGTTTTGATTAGTCCTTGCGGCTGTTGTTTTGTTGCTGGACTTAGACTAACTTCACCACTTTTTTTTAAATCCATATTAAATAAGGGAGTTTTGGATTTATAATTGTTTTGTAGATGTATCCGAGGTACACAAAAGATATTTAAATGCCTTTTAGTATGATAGATTATGGCATTTAACATAGGCGATTTGTTTGTAGAATTAGAGAGTTTTGGGTTTTTTGAATATGCATTACCATTTCTAATTGTTTTTGCTGTTGTTTTTGCGATTCTTGAAAAGTCTGAATGGCTTGGAAGCAATAAAGCAGTTAAGGCAATTGTTTCTGCAAGTGTAGGACTGTTGTCTACTTGGGGATTAATTGTTGCTGATTTTTATAGAATAATTTTTCCTTATATGGGAATTGGCCTTGGCGTTGTTCTTGTGGCTTTAATATTTATGGGTTTTTTTATTAGTGATAAAAATGACATAAAAAAATGGTGGCCGTTAGGACTTGTTGTTGGCGCAATCGTAATAATTTGGACTTTGAGTTCTTGGAATGTCTGGGGCGGGTATGGAACTTATGGGTTTTGGGATATTATATCTTATTATTGGCCGGCTATAATTGGGGTTGGTCTTTTGGTTTGGGCGATTGTAGCAGTTGTGGGGAAGGGGGACTAAAGTGGCAGTAGAAATTATGTCGGGGATTAGTTGGTTTGCTCCAATTTTTGCATTTCTTTTAGTTATGTTTATTGTTTATGCGGTTCTTAAAAAAACTGAAGTTATTGGGACTAATGATGCGACGGTACTTATTGTTTCTTTTATTGTGGCTAGTTTTTTTATTTTAGAAGCTCAACTGGTTAATTATGTTGAATTTATTACAGGTTGGGCTGGTGCTATTGTTGTAATTATATTTTTCTTGTTAATATTATTTGCATTTGCTAGTCGAGATATGGAGCTTAAATTTATTGGGGGCAATAAGACTATATCATGGGCTGTCTTGGCTATTTTGGCTGTACTTTTAATTGTTTCAACTTCTTATGTGTTTAATTGGGTAATTAATTGGGACCTGGTTCAAGGCTGGTTTATGACTGATTGGTTTGGATTTATTTTATTAGTTGCTCTTGGGTTTGGTGCTTATTGGTTTGTTAGGGTCGGGGCAAAAAAATAAGTTAGTTTTTATTAGAATTAATAGGGAGTCATTTACTTTTTAGATTTCTTTTTCTTTTGTGTTGCGTTAAGATTGTCGATTAGTGGATTCATTAACTGAGATGTTGTGTTGTGAAGTGCCTCTAGGTCTTTTCTTATATAAGAAGTGTTTTCTCCGAATTCTCCTACTTTTTGTAGAATTGCGCTTTGTAGTTTGTCTATTGTGGCCTCTACTCTTTGTAGCCTATTGGACATATCTTGAATTTTTTCTTCTGTTGAATTTTTGAAGGAAAGCATGTCGCCTGTTTTCTTTTTGTAATTTTTGAATTCTTCTTCTACGACTTGCCCAGCAATTTCAGCAATTGAGTCTGAATCAAATGCTCCACCACCATATCCACCTTGATCATATCCAGTGTCGTATCCTTGGGGTGTTTGAGTGTAATAATCTTGAGGTTGTTCTGGGGCCATATTGTCTACTGGTGGGGCCATTGGTTCTGGTTCGGGAGCGGCTTGTGGGGCTGGACTTGAGTTCATTATGCTTTGTTGTTCGTTTGGATTCATTGTTGTACCTTGTGTGTTGTTTTCATTTAATGCATTTTTTATTTGTGCTTGATTTATAGCATCGCTTATCTCTTTTGGAGATATTTTTTGTTCTTGCAGATTTGTAAAGATTTCTGCATTTGACATTCCTCCCTTTTGCATTTCTATGACTTGATCTAGTATCGCCATCTCATTATTTTGAGGAATTTGTTGTTTTTATGTCTTTCTTCGAGTCTTTCGATATGTATTATCATTTTCACTCCTCCTCTATTAAGGGAGTATAAATGATTTTTGAATGAAATTGGAATTTTTTGTTGCTTATTTTCTTTTTGATTTGTTGTTTATTAATTCTTCAACATCTTTTTTTCTCATGAATTCTAGGGGTTGGAAATCTTTTAACATTCTTTCGACAAGGAGCATTTCGTCTCTTTTGACTGCATTGCTTGAGTCTTCTGAGAGTGTTGTTATTGCTTGATTTATTGCTTCCATTTCATTTAGAATCGCGATGTTTTGTTTTTTTATTTCTCGAACTTCATTTTCTAATTCTTCTTTTGTTTCTAATAGGTTTTTCCCCAGAAGCAGAACTCTATCTCTTAATATTTTATTTCGTTCTTCTAAGTCTCTGACTCTTGTATTTGAATCTTGCATAGAATAGTCTTGGTAGTCACCTTCCATAAAATTATATGGGCAGCGGGGTTTTTAATACCTTCGGTAAAATGGGTCTTGATCGAACAAATCTTTATATACACTACTGCCCTTTATTTTTTAGAGGTTAAAAATGCAGTTTAAAGAGGGTGCGGAGCTTTATTCGTATGAGATTAAAAGAGAAAGTGGGGAAAATGTTCTTTACATTAATTATTTAGGAGCGCCTATTGTTCCAAGCCTTGAGAGTTATGGAGAGGTTATGGCTCATACGTTAGATATTTTAAGAGAAGAAAAGGGTATCTCTAGAATTGTTTTTGTGCAGCAACGAAATTATAGTTATGGTAATGTTCAGGTTCAGGCTCTTTTGGCGGTTGTGGGACTTAGAGAGAGGTTGGTTAATGTTGAGAATATTTTGTCTAACGAAAAGCTGTCTATTCTTGGGTTTTCTTATGAGAAGGCTTATTCTTTTTTGAATTATCTTTTAAATGAACTTTTGACATATGACCCGATTAAAGCCTATAGGGAGTTAAAGGGGGAATATTTTGCGCAGAAGTCTTTGTTGGATAAGGGGACGGATAATGCTGAATATGTTTGGACTTTGGAGAAGGTTTTGGGGTATTTTGAGGAACTCGAATTAGTTAAGAAATTGAAGCCATTTTTTGAGACTTATCATTCGGGAAACAGGGAAATTTATTTTGAATTTTTTAAGGTTAATATTATGCCTAATTTTACATTTACACAAATGGTTTCTGGACTCCCTAAGGACGCGGAGATTTTGGAGCAGTATGAAATTGGCTTAGATAAGGCATTGTCTGTTGTAACGGTTTTGAAAATTCCTGCACAGACTAAACCGGTTTATCACATATCTTTGCCTGAGTATAATTTAAAGGAGGATCATCACATGCTTCTTAATTTGGCCAGGGGGGTTTTGGTTGAGCATAGGCCAAGTAAAGAGGAGTTTAATGACAGCGAGAGAGTTAGGCAAGTGTTTTTTAATGTGGCGCGTGACTTAATTACTGATTTGTCTGCTTCAAAAGGGATTGCTATTAGTTATTCTGAAATAGAGAATTTGTCGAAGATCCTTGTTAGGTATACAATTGGATTTGGGGTTTTGGAGGTTTTGCTCCAAGACGATAATTTACAGGATATTATGGTGAATGCTCCAGTTAGTCTTTCTCCTATTTATGTTCGGCATAATGAATACGGAGAGTGTACAACCAATTTAATTCCGTCTGCGGAAGATGCTGAGTCTTGGGCAGCTAAATTTAGGATGCTTTCAGGAAGGGCGCTTGACGAGGCTAATCCAATTCTTGATACTAATCTTGAGCTGGGAGTTGCTAGTGCTAGGGTTGCTATTATTCAAAATCCATTGAGTGCTGGAGGCCTCGCATATACTCTTAGGCGACATAGAGATAAGCCTTGGACTTTGCCTCTTTTTATGAAGAATAAAATGATTGATGGGCTTGGGGCGGGTCTTCTTAGTTTTATAATAGATGGGGCTAGAACGATGCTTGTTGCTGGAACTAGGTCTTCTGGTAAGACGTCGCTTCTTGGGAGTTTGCTTTTGGAGATTA
>CAZAZO010000076.1:0-4816 GCA_964489675.1 Candidatus Woesearchaeota archaeon
TGGAAAAAGGCAGAAAAAGAATTTGAGTCCAAAAGAAAGTCTATGGAAAATAGCCATGAAAACAATGAGCAGTATTGGTGGATAAAGCTAGAGCAAGATAAGCAGTCAAGAGTAAAAGAAATACAAAATGATAACTATGAAGACAGAAAAGATTTTTATTCAAATTTGTTCTCCAGTTATGATTCTAAGGAATTTTATTACGAGCAAATAGAATATGAGAAAAGATTAATTGAAGAGTTTAGAGTCAAAGGAGAAGAGATCTGCGACAATAATAAGGATGATAATGACAACGGTCAAATTGACTGTCAAGATTCTAGGTGTTCTGGAAAAATTTGTGGGAAGCTAGTAGAAATGAACATCGTAGAAAATAAGTCAGTCGAAGAAGTAAGCGACATGTATTGTATCGCTAATACTTGCCAAATTAAAGAAGAAGTGGTTTCAAATCAAGCAGCAGTTTGCGGGAACCATATTTGTGAAGAAAACGAAAGCGTGAATAGTTGTGCAGAAGATTGCTCACAATGTCCAAGTTATCCAGCGCTAAATTGTTCTGGTAAAATTATTTTTTCTGGCAATGATGGGGCTGGTTGTCCATTAGAGCCTATTTGCTTAAATGAAACGGAAACTTGCGCGGTTGATAGTGATTGTAGTCAGCCTTTATGTGGCGTAGCTTCTTGCATTGAAAATACTTGTGAAGTAACACAAATAACTCAGTGTAGTGAAGCAGAATGTATAGATGGGGACAAAAAAATAGAGCAGTGTCAAACAGGAGAAGAGGTAGTAAAAGAAGTTTGTTCAAATGGTCTTTGGGCAGAGACAGGAGTAGTCTGTGAAGAAGGATCAGTATTAGAGGAGGTTTCAAATGAGACAGAAAGCACAGGGCAAGAAGAGGGCGAAGACTCCCAAGATGAATCAATAAATACTACAGAAGAAGTTGAAGGGGAAGTAGAAGAAGAAAATGAAGAAGAATCTCAAGTAGAAAATAATAATACAGAAGTTGAACAAGAAGAAGTTCTTGATAATGAATGTCAGGTTAAGTCCGACTGCGGAAATTCAAATGATGTTTGTAGTAATGGTAGGTGTGTAACGCTTCCTGAGAATCAGCAAGAAACAGAAGAGGAAGAATTGGTCGAAGAAGAGATTGAAGAAATAATAGAAGAAGTAGAAGAAATAATAGAAGAACAAATTGAAGAGGATAAAGCAGAGCAGGCAGAACAAGGGGGCGAGCAAACAATAACAGGAGAGGTCATAAGTGCTATAAATTCATTTACAAGCAGGGTCGGTGGATTGTTGATTACAGGCTTCACGGTAGAAGATGGAGATTCTTCCCAAGAGGATTCAAATGATAATGATGAAGACGAGGGCAGTCATGAAGAAGATGAGTCCAGTGAGGACGAAGGAAATGATAACAGCGATGACGCTGAAGAAGATGAAAATAGCAATGAGGATACAGCAGAAGAGGACGAGGCCACAACAGAAGCCGAAGAAGACAGCTCAAATGAAGATAATAGTGAATATGAAGACAATGATAAGGAAGACTATAGTAAAGATTACGACAAGGATAAGAAAGATGACGAGGATGATTGGGAAGAAAGACATGAAAAAGAGGAAGAAAAAAGAAGAAAAAGAGAACAAGAAGAAATGTTTGAAAGATGTAAGAATGATTGCACAAGGGGATGCGAGGGGCATTTAATAGAGCCATGTGTTGGCCATTGCGTTTTTGAAGATCCAAATAATGAAAAAACAATAGAAGAATGTGAGATAGAATGTAAAGCAGAAGTTGATTTTGATTCATGTGAGAATAATTGCTTTGATAAATGCAAAACAGGCAAGATGGATCATGATTTTTGGAAAGACTATGAAAATGAGAATCAGCATCAAGAACACAAGGGGGTTTTTCAAGTAGGTGGAGGATGTAGAACAGAAAAGGGAGAAACCCATGGGCATCTTTGGTTTGGTGGTTGGGGAGACCCGTTTGACGAAATTGAAAAACTAAAGCACCAGTATTACGAAGGTGGTCACGCAGATTGGTGTAAAGATGACTTAGAGAATTTAATTAAGCAGAGAAAAGAGTTTGAAGAAGGATTTGATCAAGAATTTGTTGAGTGGTTTTTTGAAAAATATCTTGCAAGTTCAAGCGAGAATTGGGATTCTCATGTTTCAGGTATTTATGAACTTTATTGGAGAGATGTAGATACATCAAGAGAACTAATTCACAGGATGGACTGTCTGGGGCTAAAAGAGATGCCTTTTTCTCCAAACCTAATTAACGTAAAGTATGAAAGTGATTACGGAAGTCTTGAATTCTGGGAAGAAATTAAAATGGTCAAAATGGGAGGAATGGAAGAAGAGGTAGAAGTTATAACGCCATATATGAAGATATGGATTTTCCCGCCAGAATCTTTCATAAAGCAAGAATTCCAAAGGGCAATGGAAAAAGGAAAGTTCCCGGGCCCTAGTGGAGAGGATGAGAAAATGGGTCCAAATAAAGAAGAAAAAGAAGAGATAAGACAAGAAGAAGACATTATGGAGAAAATAGAAGAAACGGTTGCAAAATATGGCAAAGACGACGGAAAAGTCGATGTTATTGCTCAAATTGAGGACAAAAACTCATCGGAAATTTTATTTAATATATTAGTGGAAGTAAGCGCGGAAGATATTATTTCAATGGAGCCAATGTTGCCAGAGAATAACCCTACAGAGGACGTGAAGATAGTTTTAGATTATGATAAATTATATGATATAATATATTTTGAACAAAAACACATGAGTGGAGCAGAGCTTGAGTCTCCTGAGTGGGACAAAAAACCAAGGCTAACAGAAGGAATAAAAGATGTTGCCAATGGAGTTAGGATGTTTTTCAAAATAAGAGGCCTGATAAACTCAGCGGAATTTTATCCAAAAGAGGCGAAAGGAGATGTAAAAGATTTGATTCTAACATTTGTTATGAATATGCCAAAGGACGATGAGGAAAAGGGCGGCGAAGGAGAAGCGGAAATGGATGAGGAGATGAAAAAGAAAATAATGGAAGGGTTTGGGGATGGGGCGGGTGAAGGTTTTCTTGAAGAATAATTCTTATAACAACCATCAATAGTACATTTATTCTATTATTTTATATTTAAGACTACCTTAATTTTAGAAATCAACACACATTCCTATGTCTTTTTCGGCCTGTTCTCTGGCGGGTCTTGCGAAAAAATTATTATATCTATCTGTGGCTTGATCATATTCTTCTAATAAGCTTTCCATTATATTCGTTATTGTTCTCGTATCGTCTTCAGACCAGGTAGCATCAGCTGCTGCTGATTTAGAGAATTGGTTTTTTGTCAAAGAATAATCTAATCCCACGCTTTTTGCTTTATTCTGCCAACAGCCTTGCCAAACCCTTTCATGCATTCTACTAACCAGTTCGGGGGTGTTACATGAAGAGCCCTCTATTCCCATTGTTCCCATTGGTTCCTGTGCAGACCTTGTATAGATTTTTATTGTTCCAAAATCATAATCTTTAGTTTCTGGAGATTTCATAATTAAATACTTCCGACATTATATTTAAATATTGTTATTTTACAGTATATATATGACAAAACAAATCAGACAACCAATAGTGACTGTCGCAGGGCATGTTGATCACGGGAAGACAAGCATTCTAGATGCTATTAGAGGAACTTCCATTCAAGAAGGCGAAGCAGGAGGGATCACGCAAAAGATTTCATTTACCAAAATGCCTCAAGAGGTTGTTCAGGAAAGAGCGGGAGGGGTACTAGAAAAATTCAAAATCCCCCTAGAAATTCCAGGCTTTTTATTTATTGATACTCCGGGCCACGCAGCTTTTACAAATCTTAGAAAGCGTGGCGGAAGCCTAGCAGATATTGTTGTTTTAGTAATCGATATTAACGACGGTATAAAACCACAAACAGCAGAAGTTTTACAAATTCTAAAAGCAAATAAGACGCCGTTTATAATCGCACTAAATAAAATTGATAACGTTTCTGGCTGGAGAACAAGCGAGTCTAAATTATCTTTTGAAAGCGTTGAAAATCAAGCAATTAATGTAAAAACAACTTTTGATGAAAGATACTATACGCTTGTCGGAGCTCTTAATTCTTATGGATTCAATCCTGAATTATACTACAAAATTTCTGACTTTACAAAAAATATAGCAGTAGTCCCATGTTCAGCAATAACCGGCGAAGGTGTAAACGAAATTCTAGCAATGATTTCAGCCTTGTCTCAAAAATATTTGGGAGATAAAATTGCACTCTCGAGCAAATGCCAAGGAGTAGTTTTAGAGGTTAAAAAAGAAAAGGCAATGAATTTTATGGAATGTATTATTCACGACGGTAAACTCTCAAGTAAAGACGAAATTTGTATTGCGGGATTCGACACGGTCGTAACAACGGGAATTAGAAATATAAGTGAGGCCCTACCTCTTAACAAAGGATATGAAACAAGAGATAGCGTTACGGCGGCCACGGGCGTTAGGCTTCAAGTCGCAACAAAAGAAGACGTTCTGCCCGGAATGCCATTTCAAGTAATTAATGATAATTTAGAAGAAATAAAAGAAGAGTTCTCAAAAGAAATTGGAGAAGAGATACAATTAGATGAAGAGGGGATAATGGTCAAAGCAGATTCACTTGGAAGTTTAGAGGCCTTGCTTGTTCTGTTAAGGGAGCATAATATTCCAGTGCTAAAAGCAGGGATTGGACCAATTACAAAAAAAGATTTGTATACGGCAAATGCGTTACCAGATGAAGATAAAATTATTGTCGGCTTTAATGTGGCTTTAGGTGAAGAGTTAGAGGGATTAATGAATAGTAGA
>CAZAZO010000077.1:0-4432 GCA_964489675.1 Candidatus Woesearchaeota archaeon
AAATCTCAAAAAATACCAAGACGAATTAACAAATGTGTCCATAGTGTCAGTCTCCCGCCTAGCCTTATCCTTACACTTAGGACAAGGTGTATAAATCCAGTCATCATTTGTCTCAAGGGGGTTTCCTTCTCCAAAGTTAACTTTTTTAGGTAATTTTACGGGCAAATCCTTTTCAGGAACAGGAACAGCACCACATTTATCACAGTGGACTATTGGAATTGGAGTTCCCCAGTATCTTTGTCTGCTAATCCCCCAATCTCTAAGTTTATAATTTATAGTTTTTTTAGCCAGCTTTTGCTCATGAAGCCATTCTGTAATTTTTTCCTTAGCTTCAGTACTTGGTATACCATTAAATTGTTCAGAATTTATCATCTTACCTGCATTGGTATAAGCCCTAGTCGAAGTCATTTTACCCTCAATCACCTGCTTAATTGGTATCTTATATTTTTTAGCAAACTCAAAGTCTCGTTGATCGTGTGCTGGAACCGCCATAACCATCCCACTTCCATAATCAGCGACGACAAAGTTCCCTGCGTAAATTGGAACCTCTTCATTTGTAGCAGGATTAATTGCATAACTACCAGTAAAAACACCTTCCTTTTCTAGGCTTTCCATATCTTTTTCCGAAGTAGAACCAATCTTTTCCAAAAATTTATCAACATCTGCTCTTTGCTCACTAGTTACAAGTTCATCTAGCCTTGAATGTTGAGCTGAGACCACCATAAACGTAACTCCAAAAATAGTATCAGGCCTAGTTGTAAAAATCGGCCAAACCTTATGCTTTTCTTCAGTCGCTATTTCATTTGGAGCAATAGTAAACTTAATTTCTGTTCCATGACTTTTGCCTATCCAGTTTTTCTGCATAGCAATTGTTTTTTGTGGCCAGTCCAGCTTCTCATGATCCTTTAATAGTTCATCAGCATAGTCCGTTATTTTCAAGAACCATTGCCTCAAAGTTTTAATCTCAACTTTCGTATCACACCTCTCACACTTCCCAGTCTGCGCCTGCTCATTTGCAAGAACAGTTTGACATGACGGACACCAGTTAACTGAAGACTCTTTTTGATAAGCTAGGCCCTTCTCAAACATTTTCAAAAAAATCCATTGGTCCCACTTGTAATATTCAGGCGAAGCTGTGTTAATTAGCCTTGACCAATCATAAGTCAGACCCAGAGTTTTTTGTTGTTTCATAAAATTTTTAATAGACTTATTTGTATAATCTTCTGGGTGAGTCCCATCTTTAATGGCCGCATTTTCTGCTGGAAGGCCCAATGCATCATATCCTACTGGGTGTAAAACATTAAATCCATTCATAATCTTGAATCTAGCAAAGATATCTCCGATAGTATAATTAAATGAATGCCCCATAAGAATTCCAGCCCCCGACGGATACGCGAACATCTCCAATATGTAATATTTCTTCTTGTCGCTCTTCTCACTAGCCTCAAATAGCTTCGCCTCTTCCCATTTCTTCTGCCATTTCTTCTCAATTTCAGCAAAGTTTATTTTGTCTTCTGCCATAATCTTTCTTAGCTCAAGTTAGTTTTTAAGATTTGTTGTATGAATCCAGATATTTCCCATTTTGTCTCAAATCTTATTTATATCCCCTTAATGGATGAGGGATTAAATAAGAATAGTATATCTCAAAAAGATCTTCAAAGGATCTACGGAACCGCTATTTCCTCAGCATCTTCTGGCGGAACCATTATATTAGTCCATGTTTGTATACTTCTGCTGCGATAACTCTCATTAATTGTTATAACAGTTCTTCCTTTTGCAAAAAGACCGCTACAGCATGCATGTCCATTTCTAGATGCTCTAACTATATATCCATCATCACTTACTGCAACATTGAAATGTGCATCACGCGGAAAGTAAATATATTTTCCACTAACCTTAGTTTCCTTTGTATCCCTTAAGCAAGGTAATTCATTCATTTTTCTAACTAAAAAAACCTCCTTTCAAATTATTGATAAATATATTATAGATGTCTTGGGTCATTTTAAAATCCAGAATTTAATTTATGACCCTACTTACAGAGTCAAGACTAAGACTGTTCCTAGAACTAAAGTCATGTTTTGTCTTAGCATAACATTTTTAGAGAAAAGGAGTTTAAATAATTTATGTATCAAGAATTTTTGACCTTACATTAAGCTTTTAAATGGAAAAAAGTAGGTAGTTTTGAAGTTGGGGTGATTAGGGAGACCTCTTCAACTTCAAAGCTCTCGTAGTCTAGTGGCCAAGGATGCTGCCCTTTCACGGCAGTGACCCGGGTTCAAATCCCGGCGGGAGCATAGTGACAAAAAGTCATATTACAGAGATTTCTGTATTTTTGTGTGTAGAATAATGCCCGACGGTGATATTTTTAGAAGAAAAATGGTTGTATGTTCTGCCAGGGCATTTATTTCGCAGTCGCAATTTATCACTTCGCCTTCCCCCAAAGCCCATCCCACAAGAATTTCATTGTGGTCGCATATTCTTCGTCTTCTATTAATTCCCCCCTAAGGCCATTCTTATAAGAAATATTAGCAACTTTACCCTCCCAGATATATGTCCATGTACTAACTTTAGATAAAGACCTCAAAATCCTTACTTCAGAACTTTTTTTCCAAAGTTCTTTTTCTGTATTTTCTGACGGAAGCTTATTACTAATTCCATGAATTTTTGTTCCAGCCATAAGCCTGATTTTTCTTAGGTTACTTGTATCAAATTCATATTCTTGTTCTGGAATGTCCATATTTCCAAATGAGTAAACTTGCTTACCCGAACCAAAAATCTCAATCATGAGTTCGTAAACTGCTTTTGGGCCCTCGTATATTTTAACAGAAGACTTGTTTTTTGTTGTGTTGGACAAAGATTCTAGCTCGGGAAGAGCAGCTTTTAGGCTCATTTGTTTTTGCAGCAGTATATTTTGTATTTGACTAGGCTCTATTGGGCAAAACTCGGTCTTGCTATTCTTTTTTGTGGTTGTTATAAATCCTTTTTGCTTTAATGAGTCAAGTATGCCGTATATTGTAACTCTATTTATTCCAGTTATGCTAGACAGCCTAGTTGCTCCAGCTTGGCCAGACTTCAATAAAGAGATGTAGATTTGAGACTCTTTTTGATTTAGTCCTAGATCTTGCAGTGTATCCATTAGTTGTTGATTATTCATAATTTATAGTGCGGTTTAGGCTTTAAAACCCTTTCTATTTGTTGTAGATTTTAGACAACAAAACTTTATATAGATTATATTTATGTTATTACTAAGCAAAGACAACCTTTTGGTTGCAAGAAAAATAAAATGGAAATAGAAATAGAAAAACCCGTTGAAAGAGAAGTTCGGGAAAACTTGGATAAATTAGAAACTTATCTAATCGAAAATGTGGAATCTGAATATGCTGGTAGAGGCATAAGGAGTGGAGCCCTCATTTATGATTCTGAACATGGAATGTCTGAAGAAAGAATCCATTATAGGGATAATGAAAGAGTTTCTTCTGTTGGAGAATATAAAATAACACTAAGCGAAAGAGAAACTACAACCTATTTACTCCAAGACCCTATGAGAAGCAGAGAGTGTTGCTATAGACATTTGGGTGTTAGTAGAAAAGGTTACCCCCTATTTCAAGCAAGGAAAACTGTGGCCGCGGAAGACTATGATGGAACGCTTTTAACAAAGGATGTGTTAAAGTCTGCGCCTGAGCACCAAGGGTGGAAAGTCTTAACTCCGAAGACCATACAAACCCTATATGACTTAATGCAAGATGAAAGCATGAAGTGAGAGTGAAGTGAAAAATAACAATAAAAAACATAGATCCAATGAGAAGCTAGCTAAAAGAGCAAAGAGAACAATTAAAAATGATAAAAACTAGGAAATATAGAGGTGATAAAATGAAGAGACCAAAGATAGTAATTCTTCGCGGAAGACCGACTTCTGGAAAAACTACTGCACTTAGAATTCTTCAAAAAAGAAAAGAGATGAAAGATTGGATTGTTATAGATTCTTCAAGGATAGATAGTCCTCTTGGGAAAAAATTTGGAATGCATGAATTGCTGAAAGACGCTATGAAAACTGGAAAGGATATTCTAGTTGACGAAACTTCAAAAAGCACTCTTAGAAAATATATCTATTATCATATTAAAAAACACAATTATCAATTAAAGGTTTTCCAATTTCATGTATCAACTAAAACTGCATATAAAAGGGATATTCAAAGGGCAAGAGACGGGTGGCATCCAGGTCTTGGAAAGAAGAAAATAAAGGAATTGCATGATTATCACGATAAAAAGCTTGATAAAAAAGCTACATTGGTTGATACGGACAAGCTAGGAAAAAGATAGGTAATAAATTTTATTTTAAAGGAGTTGGGGCTGAGATGAAACACTTATTAAAAGAAGGAGAAATCTCTTTATTGCTCCCAGAAGGAAAGGGAGGGGGGCTGTCGGGAGAAGT
>CAZAZO010000077.1:4442-4808 GCA_964489675.1 Candidatus Woesearchaeota archaeon
AATAAAACATAGAAAACCAAACCCTCTTTCAGAAGAGACTAAAGCTTTGTTGGGGTTAAAAAAATGAAAAAAGAATTCTATGAATTTAAACAGGCTTCATTTCAGGAAAGGGAAAAGGAGAGAAATAAGATCTCCAAGATGTTTGTGAAAAAATATGGAGATCCAGCTTTATTCCATGCAGTTGACAAAAAAGAAAATTTTATTAAAATTCTAAATGAGGGAAAAATAAAATTACCCAAAGAACACAAACAACAGAAAAAATTTCCTTATATGGAAAATATCCTTAAAGTAGATAATTCAATATTTCTAAGTCTTGGACCAGTATATTATATTGATTATGGTCTAAAAAATAGTCTAATTTTTGAC
>CAZAZO010000078.1:0-4763 GCA_964489675.1 Candidatus Woesearchaeota archaeon
ATTGCAAGGATTAATTGAGGAATCATTTATTTAAGAGGTTATAAATTTTAATAAGATTTTATGCGTTATTCATCGGATGGTTTTAATTTTATCTACGATGATTTGTTTTTTCCCTCGATAGGTTTCTTCTTTGCCAAAAACTTGGATGTGGTCTCCGGCTCTTATTTTTGGAGGGGTTTTTTCAAAAAGGATTAACTTGGTTGTCTCATTTTCTAGCTTTATCGTTATTCTGCCGTTTGAGTTATCTATTTTTTCAATTGTTCCGGTAATTAACGATTTTTGATTTTGAGAGATTATTATTAGTAGCGCTATTCCTAGTAGGCTTAGAATTAGGAGGAGTCTTTGGAGAGTTAGTTTGTTCATTTTATTTAGTATGAAATTCAATTGTGTCTTTGTCTTTTAGCGTGTGGTCTAGTCCTACTGTTTGACCGCCAAATTTGGAAGAGGGTCCCCAGATTTTTGATGTCTTGATTTGGGCAGAGAAGTGTTTTCTGATTTTTTCAGCAGCATTTTTTATGTTAGAATTTTCTTTTAGGATCATGGGATCTTTTGTTGCTTGCTTGCCTGGTTCTTTTGTATAAACTCGAATTATAGGAAAGCTTTCAAAAATTTTCTTTTTTAGTTTGATAATTTGGGTCTCTGGGTTTTTTTCTGAGAAGAATACAAAATCTAAATTCTTATGTTTGGACTTTAGGGTTGCTTTTATTTTTCTTTTTTCTGTTTCGTTTAACAGGTCTGTCTTGTTTAGAATCCATATTCTTTTTGCTTTCGACTTCCAGGTTGCTTTTTCTAATTCCTCAATTTCTTCTAGGTTATTAAAGATAATTAGGAGAGTGTCTGTTGAGTTTATTATTGACTTGTCTTGATTTGGGATTGGTGCGTCGTCTATTGTTTGGATTTTTGCATCTTCGTATTCTATTATTCCTAGGTTCGTTTGATATGTTGTGAATGGATGAGGCGAGACTTTACTGTTTGAACTCTTTGTTGTGAGGATGTTGTACAATGTGGTTTTTCCTGTGTTGGGCAGGCCCACAATGACGCATTGCATATCTGCTTTTTTTATTCCTTCTTTAGATCCCTTGCCGGCTTTTTTTCTTTTTTCAACTCCCTCACGTAGTTTTTTCATCCTGTTTGTGAGATTTTTTCTCATATTTTCAGAGGACTTATGCTTGGGGCATTCTTTAATCATTATTTCTAAGCAGGCTATTCTTTCTTCATCTGTAGTTGCTACTAGAAAATCTTGTTCTGCTCTTTGATAGAATGGGGACTGGTTTGTTGAAGCCATATATTAAGTTGTTTAGAAAGTTTTATAAATACTTTTGTTTACTTTTCAGTATGGTGAAAAGAAAGGTGATACCAAAAGATTCTAGAAAAATGAATGTACAAAGAATCGGTGTTTTGAGTTTTGCTAACATTGTTGCATTGATTTATTTGGTTTTGTCTCCGGTATATTTTATTCTACTGCTTAGTTCTGGGCAGGTTAGTTATGGTAGTTTCCTTGTGGGCCTTGGTGCCTTTGTTCAGTTGGTATTAGTTTTGACAATATCTGCGTGGATTAGTACAGCATTAGTTGTTTTATTGTATAATTTATTCTCTAAGAGAACTGGTGGCGTGGAAGTTTTTTTAAGATAAGTTTTATTGGTTCTGTTTGGAATTAGTTTTTTGAGTTCCAATATGCCCACTCATTTTCGCCTATCGTCGAAATACCCACCCTTAATTCTCACTTCGTTCGCCAAAAGTTAGTGAACTCAAAAAATTGTTTATAAATCTTGGAGATGCTGATTTTTATCATTAGTTTTATAAGTGTCTTTATATTTTGATATTTATGAAGAGGCGAAAGCGGTTATTTTTGATTTTAGGTATTGTGCTTGTTTGTTTTTTTGTTGGGGTTTATATTAAGACGGGATTTTTGCAGGCTTCAAGGGTTGATTCTAGGGATTTGGAATATTGGAATTATACGGCAGATGGTGTGGTTGAAGGGGGTCGTGAATTTATTATTGCGGGCAGGGAGGATGTTTGTTGGTTGTTGATTCATGGATATACTTCCACGCCGGATGAAATGCGAGAGCTTGCTTTTAAAATAAATGAAGAATTTAATGAAACTGTTGTTGTTCCAAGGCTAAAGGGACATGGAGAGGTTCCAAGTTCTATATTGAATTTAACAATTAATGACTGGTATTTGCAAATTGAGAAGGAGTATGATAATGTGGAGGCGAATTGCGATGGGGTTAATGTTGTTGGTTTTTCTTTTGGTGGTGCAATTGCGACTAGGTTGGCTGAAGAAAAAGAATTTGATAATCTTTATTTACTGGCTCCATATTTGAAAGCTAGGTATAAGTGGTGGAGAGTTTTACCTTCTGAAGCGTATTTGTATTTGACTGCGGATTGGACGCACTATAGTAAGAAGCTTTTAATTGCGCAACTTAATTCTCAAGAAGGGCTGGAGGGGCATTTAGCTTATTGGAATATGCCATTTGAGCCAGTTAAATATTCTAGTGAATTTTTTGATTTAGTGACTGAAGAGTTGAGTTTGATTGAGGAGGCGGTTTTGATACAGCATTCCATAAATGATGAGACGGCGGATATTTTGGGGTCAGAAATGATTTTTGGGGGGGTGAGCTCTGAGGTTAAGGACTTAATTGTTTTTGAGGAGTCTAATCATGTTTTGACTGAGGATTTTGATAAGAATGAAGTAATGCAAAATATTATAAATTTTGAAAGAGAGAGAAGGTTGATATGAAAAAGAAAAAAGGCGGACTGTTTAGAAAATTTGACGGTGTTTCAAAGAGGCGGGTTGTTAAATATATTATTATAGCTTTTTTTGTGATATGGGCTATTTCTTCAATCTATGCCAAATTCTTGCCGCTGCCTGACGGGATTAGTGTTGAGGGACCTATCTACAATGTTTCTGGGGTGGACTTTATGTATGATTTAAATTATATTGACGGCGAAGAGCAAATAATTGAGCAGGAAATTTTTGATGAGATTTTTAGAACGATTAATTTAGCTGAGGATTTTATTGTTATTGATATGTTTTTATTTAATACGGATTATAGTGAAAAGGTTCGTTACAAAAATTTAACAACAGATATGAAAGATTTGTTGGTTGAAAAAAAGATGTCTAGTCCTGAAATGGATATCGTTTTTATTAGTGACCCTATAAATAATTTTTACGGAGATTATGTTTCAGATGTTTTTGTGGAAATGGAAGAGGTGGGAATAGAGGTTATTATTACGGATCACACTGAGATGAGAGATATTAATTTTATTTATGCTGGTTTTTGGAGGGCGTATTTGCAGTGGTTTGGAACTGGTGGGCTTGGTTGGATTGGACATCCACTGGGCAGAAGTGAGGAGAAGGTTACTCTTAGAAGTTATTTGAAATTAATGAACACAAAAGCTAATCACAGAAAAGTTATTGTGGCTGATCAGGGTGAGAGGATTGTTAGTATTGTTACTTCGGCTAATCCGCATGAGGCTAGTTCAAAGCATTCTAATGTGGCTGTTAAAGTGTATGATGGCGTGGCTGTTGATATTTTGAATGCGGAAGCGGCTGTGGTGGGATTTTCTGGCGGGGGTGAGACTATAGAAAACATACTAAGTGAAATAGACCCAAACCCAACTTTTGGAAAAATGCAGGTTCAGCTTTTGACCGAGGGTAAGATTAGAGAGGGTTTGATTCAAGAAATTAATAATGCTAAAGATGGGGAGAAGATTGAGATGGTTATGTTTTATTTGTCGGATAGAAAAATAATTGAGTCTTTGCTTGCGGCAAGTGAAAGAGGGGTTGAGATTGAAATTATATTAGATCCGAATAAGGATGCTTTTGCTAGAGAAAAATCTGGTGTCCCGAATAGGCAGGTGGCGTGGGAACTTGTTAAAAAATCTGAGGGGAAAATTAAGGTTAGATGGTATAATACACAAGGTGAGCAGCAGCATAGTAAGATTACTGTTATTAGAAAGAGTGATGGGTCCATAATTGTATTTTTGGGGTCGGCAAATTTAACTGGGCGAAATTTAGGTGACTATAATTTAGAGATGAATTTAAGGGTGAATTCTCCCGAGGGAGTTAGTTTTTCAGAGGAAGTCTTGGGGATGTTTTTTATGATGTGGAATAATGATGGCGGAGAGTATACATTGGATTTTGATGCCTACAAGGACACTTCGCTTGGTAAATATATATTATATAGATTTCAAGAAGCAACTGGACTTAGTAGTTTTTAGGGATTACTTTTTTGGTTTTTCGTATGTTAGATTTGGATCAAAGATGCCAGCTTTAGTTAATTCTTCTATTTTGGCAGTCATTCTTTTTTCTATATTTCGTCCTTTGTCCATAAATTCTTTTGATGGGAATGGCTTTCCTGGCCTTTGGATCCATGTAATTTCTCCGTCGTATTGCCACCCATTGGCTGAATAATGTATGATATGGTCTCCTATAATATCTAGAGCACCCTTATATTTTGGATCATTTCCAAATTTTAAATAATTCGCGAGTAATTGTCCGTACTGAAAGCATCCAACTGCTATTCCAGAACCCATTACTACAGGATTGGCCCTTGTCGTTTTGTGAGAGGTTGCTCTTTCGTTTGGATCTGCTATTGCATTTCCGGCTAAAGCTAATCCCACTAGCGCAGAGGCAGTCATTCTTCCGATTTTCATAGAAATTAGGCATTTTTTGAGTATAAAAGAATATGTGTTGTCTAAGAATATGTAGGAGCAGGTGACATATGTCACCCCCTAAAATAATAGTTGAAAATCATTGT
>CAZAZO010000079.1:0-4721 GCA_964489675.1 Candidatus Woesearchaeota archaeon
TGTTAACATGAGGCTTACTGCGGACAAATTTTTCCTTTGCCATCTGGTCCTCCTTTTTGTGTACTTATCAAACTTTAACTTCTGGAGCTGCTGACCGGGATTGAACCGGTGACCTCGTCCTTACCAAGGACGCGCTCTACCGACTGAGCTACAGCAGCAGGGCATAAACCGCCTGCTATAGTAATTATCTCCTATGTAAAGCTATCAATATATAATAAATTAAAAAAATGTCAAGCTTTTTTTTAATTTTTTTCCAAAATCATAAAATTTACAATTCTTCACTTTTTAGAGCTTTTAAGTACCTGCGGATATCCAAAGGTACGTTAGATGTAAACTCCACATATTTGTTAAGCAATGGATGATTAAATCCTAATCTCTTTGCATGCAGAGCTTGCCTATCTAGACAGCTAGGCCCGCCATATCTAATATCACCAATTATTGGATGTCCAATGTAAGATAGATGCACTCTTATTTGATGAGTCCTTCCGGTCTTTGGAAAAATTTTTAAGACCGATCTCCCTCGTAACCTTTCAATTACCTTATAAGCCGTAGAAGCCTTTCTCTTTGAGGAAAAATCAACGCACATCCTCTTTCTATTAGTATGACTCCTGGCGATTGGAGCTTCAATAATTCCCTCGTCATGACTAATGATACCCTTAACAACCACAAAATATTCTCTATAGACAGATCTGTTTTTAAACTGATTTGCGATTTTAAAATGGGCATAGTCGGTTTTCGCTATAACAATTAGACCTGAAGTATCCTTATCAAGCCTATGAATAATTCCCGGCTTTTCAGAACCTCCCTTTGTCGAAAGGGATTTGTAATGAAACATCAGCGCATTCACCAATGTATCTCTAAACCTCTTCCCCGATGGATGTACAACCATTCCACTAGGCTTATTGACAACTATAATCGCATCATCTTCATAAACAATTTCCAGCGGGATATTTTGTGCTTCGAAAATTTGTTTCTTCGAATCTTTAATTCTAACAGTAATTCTATCGCCTTCCTTCAAAAGAACATGAGGTTTCACAATTTCTGCGTTTAATGTTATGTCACCATTTTTGATCATAGTTTGAATTTGTGTACGTGAAAAATTTTCTGATAGATTTTTTACCAAAAATCTATCGATTCTTATTTCACACAAAGATGAAACTTTAAATTCAAACATTTTGTTTTTTTTGTATGGCATATTTTCGAAGAAATAATATTATTATTGCTATCAAAACAATAAAGATTGAAATAATTTGTGAAAACGTTAACCCTATTAAAACTTGTTCGTTATCACCACGTAGAAACTCCAAGCAAAATCTTAATATTGGATAAAAAATGCACCAGCTAAGAAGCACCTGTCCGTTGAACTTCTTCTTTTTCCTTATAAATATGAGCAAGAATGATAGCCCACATAACCCGATTGACTCGTAAAGCTGAACAGGATGAAGTGAATAAAGACTTTGTGAAAATTTTGCCCCCAAGAAAATTTCGGTTGTCTTTCCCCAGCAACACCCATTCAAAAAACAGCCTATCCTTCCTGCGGAATGTGCAAGTGTCGCATATGGAATAATAACATCTGTAGCTTTTAAAAAGGAAACCTTTTTAAATTTTAAGAAAATATATGCGGGAATAATGCTAAATAATGCTCCGCCATAAAAAATTAACCCACCCCTTGTTAGCATAACAATTTCCCCTGGCTCGCTCATGAAATATTGGAAATTGCAAATTACATACAGGATTCGCGCTCCGATCAAACCCGACAAAATCACAACGACAGATAGGTCCATTATTAAATTTGGGCAAATTCCATTCTTTCTAGCATATCTCTCTGAGAGAATCGTCGCAAATAAAAACCCAAAAGCAATCATAAGCCCATATGAGTAAATACTTATAGAGCCAATTTTAAATAAAACTGGGTACATAATTTAACTTTCTGATTTGAAAAGGATTACACGCTTATTCCTTACGTGCTAAAATTGACAAGAGAGCTAGTATTGAAACAGCTATAGTAATAGAGCTATCTGCGAGATTAAAAACCGGCCAAATTCTTAAATCGATAAAATCAATTACAGATCCAAATCTAATCCTATCAAGTAAATTTCCTAAAACACCTCCTAAAATTAACCCGACAGCACACTTAATCAAAAATCGCTTATTCCTTAAAACTTTAATATGCAAAAATAGAATCAAAAGAACAACAAAGGAAATTGATGTAAAAAGTATATTATATCCCTTTAATATACCAAATGCTGCTCCAGTATTATAGGTAAGTGTAAAATGAATAAAATTTTCTATTACTGGAAAGCTCTTGTTGGGCAACAAGTAAGACTGGGCCAAACACTTTGTCAGTTGATCTAAGAAAAAAACACTAAAACCTATTAATAATATAATCACCGTTTTAATTATTAATCAACAAATCGTGTTGATTAATGGAAATTATTCGGATTTGATTCACTTTCTTTCTGGCATTTTAAACACAAGTTTGTAAAACACAGTGCGGTGAGCCTTCTTTTGCCTATTGACTTATTGCAACCCTCGCATATTCCATAGCTTCCTTCTTTAATTCTCTGTAATGCCTCTTCAATCTTAAAAAGAACCTTTTGCTCATTAGTAGCCATGTTAAGTGAAAATTCTCTATCATAGTTATCGGTAGCGATATCGGCCATGTGGTACGTATAAGCAGATATATCACCTGAAGCTTCCTTGGCAGATCGATTTAAACTATCTTTTTCAATGTGCTCCATTTCAAGAATTACCTTTTCTTTTTCTTTTATTAATAAATCTTTAAACTTATTCAGTTCCCTTTTTTTCATTTTTAGCAAAGAAATTTTCCTTGGCTTTGAAGCTTTTTTTTGTCTTTTCTTTGAGGCATTTACTTTTTTCTTTGGTTTAACGGTTTTCTTTCTCTTGGTCTTCATCAAATTCATCCTCCTTAATCTCCCCCCCCTATGTTTTAGCTCTTCTTATCAAGTATACCAGCACATCTTGTGCATAGCTGAGGTAATTTATAATTCTTTCCCACGCTCTCACAGTAACTCCAACATCTAAGACACTTATCCCCTTGAGCTTTTTTCACAATACAACCTAAATTAACCTCTTCGTCCTTCCAGGTGTAATCAGCGCTTAGATCATTGCATAGCTGTAAATTAAGTCCTGATACTAAGAAAATCGATTTTAGATCTTTAAAACTATTCAAAAACTCAATTATATCCTTATTTGTAGTAAAAATATCAACAGCGGCCTCCAGGGAATTCCCTATCTCCTTCTGCGACCTCTTTATCTCCAAGGCCTTCATAACAATAACTCTAATTTGAGAGAGTTTTTCCCATTTTTCTTTAAGGTTATCATCTAAGTATTTCTCATTTCGACTTGGCCATTCGCATAAATGAACACTCTGTACTTTATTATCATCTTCAATAAATCCATACACCTCTTCCATTGTAAATGGCAATATGGGTGCTAGTATCCTCATTAGAACTTCTAAAATTCTTGAAAGAACGGTTTGACACGATCTTCTAATATTTGAGTTCTCTTCATATATATAAAGTCTATCCTTCACAATATCTAAGTAAAAATTGGACATATCTACAATACAAAACTCATAAACAAGATGAATAATCTTATAAAGCTCGAAGCTTTCATAACAGGCAGTGGTTCCATTTAAAAGTTTTTCAACCTTAAAAAGTGCCCACTTGTCAATTTCAGACAAATCCTCATAATTAACACTATTATTGTTTTCTTTAAAATCATGCAGATTACCTAAAAGGAACTTCAATGTATTTCTCACCTTTCGATAAGACTCTGCTATTCTGGTTAATATCTCTCTTGAAATCTTTACATCTTCACTATAATTACAAGAAGCTGTCCAGAGCCTAAGCACATCTGATCCAAACTCATCTATTACCTCTTGAGGTGATATAACATTACCAAGACTTTTCGACATTTTCTTTCCCGCACCATCAACAACAAAACCATGAGTTAAAACACTCTTAAAAGGTGCTTCTTCAGATATCCCCATAGAGGTAATAAGTGCAACCTGAAACCATCCTCTGTGTTGATCGCTACCCTCCAAATATAAGTCTGCGGGAAAGGCAAGAGCACTATTTCTACCAAGCACAGCCTGATGGCTCACTCCTGAATCAAACCAAACATCTAGAATATCTTCTTCCTTTGAAAATTCACTACCTCTGCAATCTGGGCATACAAAACCCCTTGGCAGAAGTTCCTTTGCATCCCTAATAAACCATGTGTCCGAACCTTCCTTTTCAAAAATTTCAGAAACTGAAAGAATAATCTCATGGTCAAGTATAGAAGTTTTGCAGCTATTGCAATAAAATGCAATAATAGGTACTCCCCAATATCTTTGCCTAGAAAGACACCAATCCGGTCGCGCCTGGATCATACTAGAAATTCTCTTTTGACCGCTATCGGGAATCCATTTAACATCGTCTACCGAACCTAATAACTTCTCTCGTAGGTTATTTTGGTCAATACTCATAAACCACTGGACAGTTGCACGAGTAATAATAGGAAGCTTACATCTCCAGCAATGCGGATATGAATGATTTATCTTTCCTGAATATAAAAGGTTAGACTCTTTTTTTAATTTGTCAATAATTACATCATTAGCATTAAAAACACCCACCCCTTCTAGATCGCCACCCGTTGAATCAAATTTACCCTTCTCATCAACTGGCATTACCATAGGTAGCTTATATCTCTGT
>CAZAZO010000080.1:0-4677 GCA_964489675.1 Candidatus Woesearchaeota archaeon
CTAAGGGCATATTTTGATGGCGACGGGTGGGTAGAAAATTGCTCTGTTCATGCGCTATCTGCCTCTCAAAAACTAATTTATCAAATAAAGGAGTTATTGCTTCGTTTCGAAATTACATCGAGGATATCTATGAAAGTTGTAGATAATAAAAACTTTTATCAACTAAACATCTCTGGAAAAAATAATTTAACAAGATTCAAAAATCAAATCGGATTTTCTATTGATTACAAAATGAATAAATTAAATGAATACTCCTGTGAAAAATCCAATACGAATGTTGACTTATTTCCTAATTGTGAAGGTTTTATTTTAAAAATACGAAAGAAATATGGGCTTACTCAAAAGGATGTAGCAAAGATAATGGGTTGTGAGCGAAGTTATATATCCATGATTGAATCTGGGATCCGAAGCCCCTCTATTACCATGTTTCATAATCTTGCAAAATGGCTGTATAAAAAAGATAAGTTTTATAGCTATTTATTAAATATTTTAAAATTTAATTTTAGAAAGATTGTCTCTATAAAAAAAATACGAAATGATAGAAAGCATGTTTACGATATTTCCGTAAAAAACAATGAAAATTTTGTTGCAGGACAGGGAGGACTATTTGTTCATAATACATTTACTATGGCGAATGTAATTAAAGAACTAAACAAGCCGACCTTGATTATTGCACACAACAAGACTCTTGCTGCGCAACTATACGAGGAATTTAAAAGTTTTTTTCCAGAAAATAGAGTTGAATATTTTATTTCATATTATGACTATTATCAACCAGAGTCGTACTTGCCTGCGAAGGATCAGTATATTGAAAAAGATTCTGCCATTAACCCCAGAATTGAAATGATGAGGCATGCGACAACTGCTAGTCTTAGATCGCGAAGGGATGTGATTGTGATTGCTTCTGTTTCATGTATTTATGGCCTGGGAAATCCTAAATACTATTCTTCTCTTGGGCTTGACTTGAGTGTTGGACAGAAAATATCTAGGACTGAACTAATAAGAAAACTGGTGGAAAATTTATATGAGAGAAACGATACCGACCTTGACTGGGGAAGATTCAAGGTTACTGGAGACACCATAGAATTAATTCCTGGATACATGGATAACATAATTAGGATAGAACTTTTCGGCTCGGAAATAGAGCAGATTCTTGAGCTTGACAGAACCACAAAAGAGCCCACCCAAAAACTAGACTATTTCTACATATATCCTGCGAAACATTATGTTGTTCCCGAATCAGAATATGACAGAGCGATTGCTGAAATAGAAGAACAACTAAAAGAAGACTTGGGGCTAATTGAAGATCCCCTGATTTCACACCGACTAAATCAAAGAACCCGTTTTGATATTGACATGATAAAAGAAACTGGAACATGTAAGGGGATTGAAAACTATTCTAGGCATTTTGATAATCGAAAAAGTGGCGAGAAGTCATTTTGTCTGCTGGATTATTTTGGGGATGATTTTTTAATAATGATAGATGAGTCCCACAGAACTATTCCTCAAATTAATGGAATGTATAATGGCGACAGGGCTCGAAAAAAGAATTTAATTGATTATGGATTTAGACTGACTTCGGCATTTGATAATAGACCCTTGAAATTTAAAGAGTTTGAAGAATATATGAAAAAAAATCAAACAGTATTTGTTTCTGCTACCCCTGCAGACTATGAATATGAAAAATCAGGGGATGTGGTTGAACAAATAATTAGACCAACTGGATTATTGGACCCTGAAATTGAGATTAGGCCAATCAAAAAGCAAGTCTTAGATGTGGAAGATGAAATTCGAGAAGCTATAAAAAACAATACAAGAGTTCTTTTGACAACGCTTACCAAAAGAATGGCAGAGGAAATAACTGACTATTTGAGCGAGAAAGGAATAAAGACTAGATATTTACATAGCGAGATTGATGCATTTGAAAGAACCGAAATAATTCGTGAACTTAGGTTGGGAGAGTTTGATTGTCTTGTTGGAATAAATTTGCTTCGAGAGGGGTTAGACATCCCTGAGGTGGGACTAGTTGGAATACTCGACGCTGATAAAGAAGGGTTCTTAAGAGACGCAAAAAGTATAATTCAAACGGTTGGGAGGGCTGCTAGAAATGCAAATGCCAAGGTTGTTCTTTACGCTGATAAAATGACAGGCTCGATTAAAGAAGCCATAAGAGAAACAAAACGTAGAAGAGAAATACAAATTGAATATAATAAAAAGAATAATATTACACCGAAGACTATTTCTAAGCCTATAAAAGAAAAGTTGGTGGAAGTAAGGGATACGAAACATATCCCAAAAGCTGAGATTCCTAATTTAATAATCCAACTAGAAAGTGAAATGAGGGAGGCTGCAGAATTGCTTGATTTTGAAAGAGCGATTGGGCTTAGAAATAAAATAAAAGAACTGAAAAAGAGGATTGAAAGATAAACTTTTCTAACAAAATGTTTGAATATAGGCGCGCCCTGTTTATTATATGAAAATTGATACTTTAACAATTCTAGGAGGAATTATCGTTATTTTAGTTCTAATAGGTGCTCTTTGGGGAGTTCCAAACTACAAAGTTTATGCAAGAGAACTTAACGGCAAAGCTCAGCTAAGAGAAGCTGAATGGAATAGGCAAATTGCAGTGCAGGAAGCAGAGGCACTAAAAGAATCTGCCAAATTAAAAGCAGAAGCAGAAGTTTTGAGAGCAAGGGGAATTGCAGAAGCCAATGAGATTATCGCTGGAAGTATCACTGAAGAATATATTAGATATAAGTTTGTTGAGGGCCTAAATGATGGCCACACAGAAGTAATTTATGTTCCAACAGAGGCTAATTTACCCATACTTGAGGCTAGAGGATAATTTTTAGAATGTATTAAGTATTTGATCAATGTCTGTTTATTTTAATAAATTAACTATGAGAAATCTACTTTATGGCACATTCAAATTTCTAGCAAAACTGGGCAATGGTCGGAACCCATAACCTCATCTAAGATGTCTGCTTTTTTGATTTTCTTTGATAAAGATTTGCTGGCTAGAAAATAATCAATTCGCCAGCCAATGTTTTTGGCTCTGGAATTTGCCATATAGCTCCACCAAGAATATTTTATTTTTTCTGGATGAAGATATCTGAATGTATCGATGAACCCTGCAGAGATTAAGTCTGAGAATCTTTTTCTTTCCTTGTCTGTAAAACCTGGGTTTCCTGGCCTGGTTGCAGTAGTCTTATTATTTTTAGGACGAGCAATATCAATTTCTTCGTGAGCTACATTTAAGTCTCCACAAACAACCACTGGTTTTTTCAGGCTCTTTAAGTATTTTAAAAATTTAGGTTCCCATTCTTTATATCTAAAATCAAGTCTTTCTAGGCCTCTTTTGGAATTTGGAACATAGACATTAACTAAATAAAAGTCTTCAAATTCAAGGGTAATTACTCTTCCCTCCTCGTCTAGCAGGCCAATTCCATTCTTAATAGCTAATGGTTTTGTCTTAGAGAAAATTGCAACGCCGGAATACCCCTTTCTTTCTGCTGAATTCCAATAGTGATGCTCATAGGAAGAAAGATTCATATCTACTTGCTCTGGATGTGCCTTTACTTCTTGTAAGCATAAAATATCTGGATCTTCTTTTTTTACAAATTTTAAGAAACCCTTTTTAATACATGCTCTAATTCCGTTTACATTCCAAGAGATAATTTTCATTTTGTTTTAGACGCCTCCACCTGCACCAAGGTGTACCCGCAAGGGGCAAATCGAACACATTCGATACCTGATTGGTAGACGCCTCCACCAGGAATCGAACCTGGATGCCCAAGGGGCCCAGTTTTCTAGACTGGTGCAATACCATTATGCGATAGAGGCTTAATAGTATAGAATAATTTTGGTTTTTAAAAGTAACTAAATGCCCACACCAGGAATCGACTTCGCAAGCCAGTTGCTCGTTGTCATCGGTCTTCGCCTTGCTTCAGCTTCATTGGCAAACCTGCTAGCAGATTCGATTCTTGATCGACTAACGCCGACACCAGGAATCGAACCTGGGCACCCCGAAGGGTCAAGAGTTCCAGTCTTGTGCAATACCATTATGCGATGTCGGCATACGCTCGTACCCTGACTCAAACTTTGTGTTTCGTGTTTTTGTTTATTTCGTCGAAACAAAAGCTTTTCGGAATCGAATGTTCGATTCGTCAAGGCAAGCACGCTCGTACCCCGAATCGAACGGGGATGCCTCGAAAGGCGCAGGGTTCGAGCCTGCTGCGATACCATTACGCGATACGAGCTTTTTTATTTTTGTCGCATTGCGTTATGGCAAACGAATGTGCACCTTGCGCGATACGAGCAATAATTAAAATAAAAATAACGAGTTTTTAAGATGTTTGGTTGGGCGTACATTGTTAAGTTAGCGGGACTTTTGATAGATTGAAAGATAGATTTTTATATGTGGATTTATTGTAAAGTTTATGAAAAAGAAGGTTTATTGTTGGGGTGTTGCTTTGACTCTGTTTATTTTATTTAATATTCTTTTAGTTGAAGGAACAAATATTGATGGTTGTTCTAATCTAAGCCAGGTTGTCATAAATTATTAAGAAGAAAAAGTAATTTTTTTGATCAGATAACTCCCGCTAACTTAACAATGCAGGTTGGGCGCAAATTATATATACCTGTTTTGTATTTATATATAGAGGTGTAATGAATATG
>CAZAZO010000081.1:0-4661 GCA_964489675.1 Candidatus Woesearchaeota archaeon
CCCCCCCCCCCCCCCCCCCCCCCCCCCCCCCCCCCCCCCCCCCCCGGAACAAGATAATGATGATAAAGTTTTTTATGGGGCGGTTGATGAGGGTGTTGGTGGAGACGGCGGTAAGGTAGCGAGAGATAATAATAATCCTGAGGGTGTAATTAAAAACGAAGTTTTCTACTAGGGAAGATGAAGGTCTTAATACTCGAAGGAAGTGGTCGTGAAAAAGAAGTCTCGCCAAAAATTACAGAAATTATTAGAAACGCAAGACACGATCCGCACAGAGAAGAAAGTATGCGGGGGCCTTGAAATATTTAAGCCATGGGGACGTTCCCCTAGCGATAATACATCATTCTGATTTTTCATATTTAGCTGAAATGTCAAGACAATTTCCAAGTGTTATATACGCAGAATACATCGGGGGAGCTTATTCTGTTGGACAGCCAGGAATAGACCCAAGCGGCATTAGGGCAGACTATGTAATATCAGAAAACCTTGAGTTTGATATAGGCCGGCTCCTAGCAGAAGTAGAAGCGGCTAAGGGGGAGGGATGAAAACCACAACTTACGTAATAACTACACGAGATGACCCGAATGGTTGCAAAAAAGTTGACGAAGCTCAAATAAAAAAACTAAATGCTCTTGGAAGATCATATAAAGTTTTAGAATGGCCAACATGGGTTACTGATAATAATATTGCGCGGACAAAAGATAAGTTTGACTTTTCATCTTTAGATTCTCCGGCCATTTATCTAAATGGACATGGAAGATTTCATAACAGAACTCACTTTTTTGTAGATGGAATAAAGGAAGATGTTGACTATTTTCAATTGGATCAACACGGAGATTTAAGTTTTCCTAACGATAGAGACGATGCAGAATATCAATCCCATGCGTTCAAAACACATGAGCTAGAGCATGTTAAACATATGTTTATGTTAGGATTAAACCCATTCGGCCTAATGGATGAGTTAGGTCGCTTTGCGGAAAGTGAGGACTCTGAATTTTTTGAATTTGATCCCTCGCCAGCATTATTCAACCCAAAAGTGGATCTTTATATCGGACAACCATGGGAGGAGTTAAGAATGCAACACCTAGAAGCAGATTCTGTCTTCTCTGACCCAGTAGAAGCAATCGAGCGTCTTGAAAAATACGGTCACAAATATCTTCACTATATGGAATTTGATCCAGCCTCTAGCCCAACTCCAAATGCATATGTTAGTGTTGATTTAGATGTCATCAAAGATTTCCCAACTGGATGGCCAATGGGTGGGTTATGGACAACGAACAGAGTCATAGACTCAATAAGACAAATTGGAAAAGTAAAAAGAATTGTTGGTGCAGATATTTGTGGGCTAAAAATAGCTGGAGCTTCTGCGACAGATCGCCAAGAAGAAATAGAAAGAAGTGCACTAGTAGATATAATTAGAATCCATGATGCTTTAGCGGCACAAATGGAGGCCTCTAGGATCTGGGGGGAAAATAGAAAATGAAAACCAAAACCCTAAATACACATCCTTTTATTAGAGATGCCTTACTAAGAAAACAACTTTGGCATATAGGCGAAAAGAGAACAGAATACTCTCAGGCTAAGAAATCCGGAGATTGGAACAAGGCTCTAGATTTGAATGATCAACTTTATGGAATGATGTATTCTGTAAATAAAAGATATATTGAAAAAAGATGGCTCTATCTAATAAATGATGCTACGGAATATATGGATAGATTAATAGAAGAAGCAATATCTCTTCAAAACTCCAGACAAGGAGCATAAGAATAAAATAAATAACACCATCGCCCCAACTTTTATAAACTCCTACCTCCTTCACGGAATATACAAAAAAGTAAACTGGAAGTTTTCATGCTTCCGTTTTTACGAGAAATAAAGATGAAAAAAGAAGTGAAAAAAAGTGTTGCAAGTGTCATAAAAGATGGGATAAAAAGGCCGTTGGGCCAGATAACTCCTGCTAAGCGAACATTTGGGGAAAGGGCGGCAGACAATTTATCTAAGTGGGCTGGTTCATGGGGTTTTATTATAACCTTTCTTGTGTTTTTGCTTTTATGGATGGCAGTTAATGTTTATGGCTGGATTCAGACTTGGGATCCATACCCGTTTATTTTATTAAATCTAGTTTTATCATGTCTTGCTGCAATTCAGGCTCCAGTAATTCTTATGAGTCAAAATAGACAAGGTCAAAAAGATAGGCAAAAGTCAGAATATGATTATGCTGTGAATAGAAAGGCGGAAAGGGAAATAGAATCAATTCAAAAACAGCTTAATAGAATTGAAAAAAGACTTGTTGCTAAGAAGTAGACACTTCAAAATATATAATGGAGTATATATTTCTTTTTAAAGTAGATATGATTTGTTGAGAAATGGGATCTAAAATAGATAGAGAAAAAGCCGCAATTAGAAGAGCTGGTAATTATCTAGGCAGACAGGCTAATGCTAAACTGATAAATTATGGGAGGGGTGGAAAATCTATCACTAATGGATCTATAAAATTAGATTTTGAGACAGATAGCCCTGGACAATTAAGTGGCGTGGTTGATAGGCTAAATTCTGCAACTGGGATAAATAGCAATACATTGGCAAGATTGGATTCTGAGGTTGTGTATAGTGGTGAATCGAGAGTTAGCTATCGTGTTCATACAAAAGAAGGTGTCCCTATAGGTGCCCAAAGAGATGCGATACTGGGCTTCTTGGATGCGATTCCAGGATCTTTAGATAGGAAATAAATATTATCTAATTTACTAAAAATAACTTTATTCTAAAACAGCTTTAATTCATTTTGCAAAAACTAATTTATGGAAATTCTCACTCGAGAATTGCCTTTATCCTTCTAACGCCAGCTGAGGAACTGCTTTCTTTTTTGATTTTGAAGTGGCCTAGCTCTGATGTGTTTTCTACGTGAGGGCCTGCACAGATTTCTTTTGTAAATTCTTCGCCGATTGCACCAATGCTGTAAACTTTTATTTCTTCTCCGTATTTATTATCAAATATCCCCTTTGCTCCTTCGGTCTTTGCTTCTTCTACTGACTTTAATTCGCAAGTAACGGGTAGGTTTGCTTTAATTTTCAGATTAACCAAATCCTCTACTTCACGAAGTTCTTCTGGGGTTAATTTTCTATCAAAATTAAAATCGAACCTTAATCTTTCTGGAGTTATGTTGGATCCTCGTTGATGCAAATCGGGTTTATCTAGAACAATTGCCAAAGCTTCATTTAATAAGTGTGTTGCAGTATGTAATTTTTTTGTAGCGTCACTATTATCGGCTAGGCCTGATTTGAATTTACCAGCCGAAGCTGTACGGGAGAGTTCTTGGTGCTTAGAAAGTTCGGCCCTAAACTCTTGGTGATCAACAAGAAATCCTCTGGACATGGCCAACTCATCAGTAATTTCTAGCGGGAATCCGTAGGACTGGAACAACAAGAATGTCTCTTTGCCATTGATAGAAGCAGCATTGATTTCTTCTTCAGATATTTCTAAATCCTTAATGGCATAGGCTTTATTATTATTTTTATTTTCAAAAGTTTCTCCAATCAATAGACCTTTTTTGGGATTTTCCATAAGCTTGGTGAATTTTTCGCTTGGAATAGGTTTTTTGTTTTTGAATATCTTTTCTAATTGACTCAGTCCTTGCTCCAATGTCTTTTCAAATGCGTCTTCTTCTTTGTTAAGCTCATTGATAATTCTATTTTTATCTAAATCATAATCATCATATATTCTCAAGACTTCTTTTACAATGGGTGTTGTTAGATCTGCTTCTTGCGGTATTCCTAATAATTTTGAATATCTAACTGCTCGCCTAATTAGCCTTCTTAGGACGTATCCTTGCTCAGCATTTCCAGGGACTACTCCGTCATTTATGATGAATACTGCGGCTTTAATGTGGTCTGCTATGATTCTCATCTCTCTTTGGTGGTCTTCGTATTTCTTTCCTGAAAGCTCTTCTATCTTTTCTAACAGTGGCTTCCAGCAATCTAGTAAATAGTTATCCTCTAAATTATTCAGTGTTGTAAGTGTTCTTTCTATTCCTCCTCCAAAATCTATATTCTTTTGACCTAGGGGCATGAATTTTTTATTAGAGTCCTTATTGTAAGTCATAATTACATTGTTGCCGATTTCAAGCCAATTATCATCCTGGGGGTCATAGACTTTTGGGGTTGGAGTGTCATCTAGTTTCCAATAAAAAATTTCTGTATTTGGTCCGCATGGGCCGGTACTTCCCGCTGGGCCCCAAAGGTTATCTTTGTCTAAAAAGGCTATTCTTTCTTTTGGAAATCCTAGCTCTACATATACCTGGTAAGATTCCTCGTCTTTTGGTATGTCCTTATTTCCTACAAAACATGTTGCGGCTAGTCTTTCTTGAGGAATATTTAACTGCTTTGTTAAAAACTCGAATGTAAATTCTATTGCTTCTTTTTTGCCATAGTCCCCAAGACTCCAATTCCCGAACATCTCAAAAAAAGTATGATGATAAGTATCTCCAACCTCCTCAATATCTCCTGTTCTAATGCACCTTTGAATATTCATTAAACGCCTGCCTTGAGGATGGGATTCTCCTAACAAAAACGGAACGATTGTTTCCATGCCTGATCCTATAAATAGCGTTGTTGGATCGTTTTCTGGCACCAGGCTAGAGTTTTTGATTTGCTTGTGGTCCTTGCTTT
>CAZAZO010000082.1:0-4646 GCA_964489675.1 Candidatus Woesearchaeota archaeon
CCTTTTTAACGAGTGTATTTTTCGCTAAGCTTCCACCAACCTCAGCCCCAACGCCCTGTTTTTTTATCTGAGAGATAACCACATCCGCCAATTTTTTCATCTCTTGCACCTCTTTTTTAGACGGTATATTCTTCTCAAGAACCCGACTTAGTATTTTTTTATACTTGGCATTAAACATAACAACCAAGAGTAATCTTGATTTATTAAGGTTGGGGTCTAAATTTATTCTGGAACACACCTATAATCTTGACATGTGTAGCCAGCGCTACAAAAAGGATCATGAAGGCATTCCACGCATTTGTTTTCATAAACTGAGCTTTGTCCACAAGTATATTTCCCAGATCTACAATTAGTACAAATTTGATTACATGCCCTATTGATACAGTCATCAAAAGTATTAAATATATTATCGTTGACGCATTCTCCACTATCTGTACAATGAAATCCCTTTTGGCAATCTGAAGACCTTCGACATTCTGATTCTGAGTCACTAATACTCCAGCTTTCAAAATAAGAACCACTACATTCAAGATCAGAATAAAGTCCAGGGATAGAATAAGTTCCCGATTGCAAATTTCTCAGCATCATTACAATATTCTCACTGTTTCCAACACAAGCCCCTTCCCTTCCAACGCTTTGACTAGCAGATTCTCTTGGAGATTCTAGTCGTTGATCTATTTCATCTTTAGTCATACCTTTCTTCATCATGGACTTAATAGCTGCATCCGAATACTCAAGATCCGTGCTGATTACTTCAAAACCAATAGAGCATTCTCCATTTTTTGTTTTTTTCAACATATATAGATTCTCTTGTGTTGAAAGTAGTCCAAAAACATTAATTTCTGTTACATATGTCATGTTTGCTTCAGAACAGTCTTCTGCCGCAGACATAAAACAGTCAAAATATTCTCCGCAATTTTCCCCAGTAGGTTTCAATAAATTAAAAAACAAAAATCCAGCTACAGTCAACAAGGCTAAAATAAGTAAAGTTAAAATTAAAATTTTTCTCCCCATAACTACTGCAGCAAGTGGGAAATTATTTATAAAACTATCTATAAGATTTTTTATTGTGCGAAAAATAGGATTAAGCAAGAAAATAAAGAAATGTTCTCATTGTTATGATTTGGATTATAACACTTGCGATGGCTACATAGATATAATTTAAATAAAATTTTCTACCCGCATTTTTTATCAAGACTAATCCAGAAAATATCTGAGCCATTAAAACTATTGTTCCTACAATAGATGCAATGATAAAATTCCACTCATTCCATGGGCAAGGGCAGTATGCTTTTGTAAACGCATATGAGTTCCAGATGAATATAGTAATCACGGCAGAAAAGACTATTAATAGCCACTTTTTGTTCATTCGCATATTGTCATATTGTATTAATTATTTATAAGGCTGCTGCTCAGCAAAATCTCATTAGAATTCAGACTTATGGTTGTTTATTGTCTTTCAATGTGGTTCAGCCTCAGACGAGATCTCATAATTCGGAATATGTTTATAAACCCTTGTCACTATATTTTTAAAATGGGTGAATATAAAATCTCAGACAATTCCGCTTATAAGGGCGATATAGAAAGTGATTTTTCCTTCAGGAAATATTGGCCCTGGGTAGCAGTTTCTGTGCTTGTTCTACTTGTTGCTTCAGGATCTTTATTGGCTTATTCATTATTGAAGAATAGCCCAAGCACTATTTGTGAAGCAGGAACATATAATAAAACTCTAAATGCCTGTATCTATCCAATTGCTCTTCTTGAGCCCGAGGTCCAAGTGGTTTGCCCAGAAAATTATACTTATAACGAAAATAACCAGTTCTGTGAATTTGAACCCAAGTTCCTAGCAGCTTGCCCCCAGGGGGCATATAATTCTACTGAGAATATTTGTCAGATTTATCCAACACTAAATTACATTTGCCCCCAGGGAATATATAATTCTAGCACGGAATTGTGTGATTTACCACAGGGAAGCAGTTATATTTGCGAGCTAGGAGAGCTTATAGAAATAGATGGGGCCCGGTATTGTGCCATGAGTCCTGCGGCTTCATCCTGTGGAGATGGATACTGTAGAGAAAAAGATGGCGAAAACTCTGAGAATTGCCCAAGCGATTGTATCACTGGACAAAAATCCTGTGGAGATGGATACTGTAGAGAAAAAGATGGCGAAAACTCTGAGAATTGCCCAGAGGACTGCGGAAGCAATGATCAGGATTTAGAACTATTAGATATACCATATTCGATATTTCCCTTGCATATACATCCAGAAAATGCGAATGAGGATATGTATAATAAATTATCAGATCTTATTGATCTTGCCGATAGCTACAATGTAAAACTTAATTTAGGATTTCAACCCCAATGGGTAGATATGATTTTGGCTGATCCCATTAAAACTCAAGCAGTAAGAGAATGGCAGACAAATGGACATGAAATAGCCATAGAGCACCATGGACCAAATCACTGTGGATGGAATGGGTATTCTAATCTCCCGGAAGAAACCGCAACAGCAATATTTAGACAATCTTGTGGGGACAGATATCCTCGTTATTTAATATATGATTCAGAAAATCCAGTTTCTTGGTATGGGCAAAATGACAATCCCTATCAAGGAACATTTGATGACGCGTATGAAAGATATAATCAACTTGCAGAAAAGACAGTAAAATCTGGTGTAGCAAGTATGCGAGAAGTAGATATGGTGTTTGATTATGACTTGGATGCTCTTCCAAAAGATCCTCCCTATATAGACGTTAGAACCTCAAGAGCCATTGTAAATAAATTTAATGGAAGAACAACATATAGGCTAAATGTAAGGACTGGATATGTGGGAAGCGGTTGGCAAGAAGCACTTGCACAATGTCTTGATGGGGCTAGCGAAGATGTCTGTGGTTTCCAGGCTCACTTAGCAGATTATGTTTTTGATGATTTCGCTGCAGCAAAGAACATATGGTCTTATTTTTATAATATAGATCAAGATGGAATAAAAAGAACAACAGCTTCTGATATTATAGAAAATTATATGATTCCCAATGGAAGAATTATTGAGGAGAGATGTGGGAATACTGTTTGTGATGATGATGAATATTATTCAAACTCATGCCCGCAAGATTGTAATAATCAGCAGTGTAACTCCAGGAATTCAATGGAATATCCAGGGGGTAGTATATATGTATCTGAGGACTCATATTCGGATTTGCTAGTTTGTGAAGTAGGAAATCCACATGAAATATACTTGCTAGGAAATTCGGCACCATCTTCTGAAGAAATTTCAATTGAAATTAGTCCTGATCAGCCATTGTCAGGATATTTGCTAGGAACAGCAAGGCCAAAATCAGACATTGTTGTCCGAAATGATCTTTCTGAAGGATTTATAATAGAAAGCCTAAAGGCAAAAGTGATTTATGATGACAATCAAGAAATTATTTGGGAGTATTCGGGAGGTGAATTATATAACAAATTAGACACAGAAGGATATTTGATCGAGATTCTTACAATAGGTAGTAGCTCAAAGGGCGGCGAACAAATAAGAACACTTTACATGAGTATAGGAGCAGAGCAAGAAAATTTCGAGATATTCCCCCCGTTCACTACAAGCAGCTATCCTGCAACAGACACCATTGGGTGGTCAAAAAAACACATCCTCCCTGCAGGTTCTGTGGCAGTAATCGCCTTTCCAATAGAAGAAATTTTAGGCGCAGAAGAACTAAATGTAATGGAAATTTCTTTGAGTGGGAAAACAGACTCTGGGGAAAATATGACCATAAATGATACTGCAATTCCTTTCCTATACGAATCCAGCCAAAGCTATTCTTTGCCAGTAGAAGGAGTGTGGAAGATTATGCAAGGCAGAGGAACTACTCATTTAGCAAATCATCACAGGAGGGGTATCTATCCATATATAGAGAATGGAGAAATTATTATTCCATCAGGAAGGTATTTCGATGTTGATTATAATAAAGATGATGTGGCAGGAAATGATATGACATCTGGCCAGCCAATATATGCTTCAATTGATGGTACAGTAGTTGAAGTTGTCAGAGATGAGCATCAAGCACACATTCGCACATACAATTCTATTACAGAAGAGTATGTACATTACGCCCATATGACAACAGAAAGTGTCATCTTTAATGAAGGCGATTATGTTTCGCAAGGACAATTATTAGGAGAGCTATATGATTGGGATGAATACAATGGGGAGATGTTCCCACATTTACATTTTGAAGTAACACTTGCTGGATCGCAGGGGTACGGGCCCCAAGGAAAGGGAGTTCCTGTCGTTTATCATAATATTTGCGTTAAAGAAATCGGGAGAGATGCTTGGCATTTTGTCGAAAGCGGAGTATTAGACTCTGGATTCTATTTCAAAAATGCAGATGGCCCAGGTGGTGAATCTTGTCTAGAAGACTAACCCCACCACAACAATCCCTATAAACTAGGCTATATTTTATCTATTATGAGTCCTCCATGTCCAAATTGCAAACCAGGAAAGCTTTGTCGAAAACACCAATTCATCTTAAATAGCTTCAAAGACAGCGCCCCAAAAGTATCCACTCATTTTTCTGGGCCCAGCCCCCCCGAGGTTTTTGTCGGAAGAATAGGTTACCCCTATGTTAATTCAGGAATCTTAGCCCCCGCCACTT
>CAZAZO010000083.1:0-4642 GCA_964489675.1 Candidatus Woesearchaeota archaeon
AAGAATCAATGAACCACCGAAATGTATTCATAGTACGTGTGCGATATTATTGTTAAAACTATATGTAGAAAATATGACTAACAATAATATCGCACACGTACTCTGAATACATTTCGGTGGTTCATTGATGCTTCTCCTGTTTCTCTCGATATTTACCCCCATCCCCTAATCATGTCGAGTGGTCACGAAAAATGATTATTACAATCGTGGTTGTGGATATATTTCTTTTTCTCCGGAGGATGTGAGTGTGATTTCGTTGAACAACCAAAAAAGGGGGGCAACAACGTTAAACGGCTGCCATAAGTTAATCATCTCATCAAATTCGAAACCAATAGAAGATGTAGCAAAAACCTCAAGCCTTATCTTATTCTTGTGCCTTTTTAGTACTTGGTACATATTGTTGCCAAAAAACATTCGAATTAATTTCCATGGGTCATGCCTTAATCCAATAGTATCTAGCTTCGTTATACAAATCGCAATATAACGCTTATTCCCATCGGATGATTGCGCGGTTTCTATTAAACTTCCGAGTTGCATTATATAATCTGCGTATTTCTCTTGATCTATTCTATCTGCTTCCATTGTTTTATTGGGATCATTATTTGAGAATAGATCATTCCCTAGTAATTTTGTTGGGTCTAGTAGAGCAATAGTACACATTGAATTGATGATTGCTGAAGAACCCCATTCGCAATATTGTTGATTTACCCCAGTATTGATTACTAGCGGAGTTTCCCCCGGGATTTCATGAATATCTAAGTTCCAAGTAATAATTTTTTTGCTTTCTGCTTTTGATATTCGGCACAATCGCCATAATCTGCTAACAACGATTCTTTCGTAATAATGTTCATTTGGAATATCTGAAATATAATTTCCCTTTTGATCTGTTAATTCATAGAAATAGTCAGGGTCAGAAGCATTAAACCATTTAAACTCTTTGATACACGCCTTTAGGAAAGATGTTTTTCCAGATCTAGGCGGACCCCAAAGTGCAATATCATGATTTTTGTTTTGTATCATGCGTAGTAATTATTCTTATACTATATCGACTTCCTAGCTTTTATCATTACAATACAGGATTTGATATGTATTCTTATAAAATTTTCTATCAAATATGTGTTTATCTATCGCAAAGATTCTTAACAATATGTGCCATGTGAATATGTTACGTGAGCGGATTTATCATTTTATTTTTTTTCTAATATAGTAATGCTTATGCAGTTTTAATCCATCATTTTTACCAATTAATAAGGACATAAAACTATTACTTCCCTTGGCCAAACGCATTTGTTCCTCCAATCCAAACAGCCAGAAAAATGGAGATTCAACATTTTCTGGCTGCCACCTTTCTTTATCTATTATTTCGCCAGTCTGGAAATCAAAATTTGGTCCTATCTCCCCTTCATTATCTAAGAAACCTGCTGATGAAACACAGAAGGCTTCCATCTTCAGTCTAGAATTGTAAGAAATAAGTTGGTTATACATCAAATTACCAAAGTACATTTTAATGATAATCCATGGATCGCGAATTACACCTAATAAATCTGATTTTGTCACACATATGGCCACAGCGCGGTTTTCCCTCTGATTGCTAACCAACAGATTTAGAACTTTGGATACTTCCTCTGAGTATCTATTTTGATCGTATGGTGCTTCAAATTCTAGGCTTTCATCATTATCATCTAATAGCTCATCCAAATCTAAATCAATTTCGCCAGAATCATCATTTCTGTCTTTGTCGATATCAACTACATCCCCCCCAGAAGTTGGTAAATCGGCCCCATAAATTCTTGTTGGGTCAAGAAGAAGTAATACATAATCCGATTCTGCAATATTCACGAGATACCTATTGTCTTCTAGGTCTACTGTATACTGTCCTCTTCCATCAGTAACACTGATAATGTGAGTATGTGCACTCACGTTGTGAGAAGGTGTATTTATTTTGGGTTTTCTTCTAAATCGCCAGATTATCTCTTTCATTTCAATTGTCGGGCGAATTTTTTCTATGGGCTTTAATCCAAAGTCAGGAACTTCTTTGGTAACCTTTATTTCTGTGAGTTCATATACAAAATCTGGATCATGAGCGTTATATTTCATCAGTGTTCTGCTGAAGGAATTGAGCAACCATGTTTTTCCAGAAGATGTTGGCCCCCACAGAGAAATTGTTCTTTCTATATTATTTGCAGGTGAATTTTCCACGGCATACATCGGTACTCCTCTGTGATTTCAGAATAAACTTATTTTGTAGTTGTAACAACAATATAATTAAAACCAACTTCTGTGTAACTTGCCTCAAGTTCAATCCCGCCAAATGCGTATATTCCATTTGGATCATTTAGCTTTATCGTTATTAAGTCCGAATCGTTTAGTGCCAACATTAAATCATATTCATTATTTAATGAAAGATTGATAAAATCATCGATTTTATCAATACAATTATTCTCTCCAACAGGAAGAAATTTTTCAAAAACAGTAATTTCAGTTGCAAGTACCTGAATTTTACAATTTGGATATATTCGGAGGGCGTAGTAGGTGTTATCAGTACTTCGGAAACGAATTCCAACGAATCCATTTATGGATTTGCTGTAGATCCTAGAAAACGACATGTATAAATTGAACTCACCTATAGGGGATGGATTTCCAAAATTGGGCGATGCCAGTGCGAGTTCTTCAGCGTCCAATACAATTCTGGATTCTCCGTATCCAGTATTACTTGGGAATATAGAATTCCCCGACATGTTTACCCATCCGTTTTCATTACTTGTAAAAGTATCATCTAACACTAGCACACTGTTAGTACTTAGTACTTGCATCAGATATGATACGTCAAATATTGTGGGCTGACAATCATCAAGTATTTCAATAAAGTCACTACGAATCCAGCCAAATGCGTTGTTATGTTTAGCAAAATACCAACCAGGATCTTTAACCCTCCCAGTTATCTCAACGATATCTCCATATTTCAATAATTTTGCATTCTTTAGGGGACCACCCCCTGGAAATTCGTATAAGAATCTATCTGTATCCTTAACAGTTGCTGTACATATTATTGCAATTGGAGCGTTCGTTTGTGTTAGAGTCAACGATGGAGTCAGAGTTAACGATGGAGTCAGTGTAGGTGTTAATGTTAATGATGGTGTAGGCGTGGGTGATTGAGCAGTTAATGTAGCTTCTACAGCAGCTTTCCTTACAATATTTGCTTGCTCTGCTGTTGCCGTTCTATTTTCATTATTAGCTTGTTGGGTTTGAGTATCTCGCTTGTGAGCTGTTTCAT
This sequence comes from Candidatus Woesearchaeota archaeon, assembly GCA_964489675.1. Classification (GTDB taxonomy): domain Archaea; phylum Nanobdellota; class Nanobdellia; order Pacearchaeales; family GW2011-AR1; genus JAGVXH01. The sequence goes on from CAZAZO010000083.1 coordinate 3,275, forward strand.
TTGCACGAATGATAGAAAACTCAGTTGATGTTTTTCGAGCACTGACTTCTGTTACAGTACTTCGAGTCGAAATAAGATAAGGTTGGTCAATCAGATATGCCATTATGCAAAAGGCAACTAATATCAAGATAGCTGCAATGCTAATAAAGAGTACACGTTTGTTCATTTCAATAATCCTTGGTATGAATGATTTGAATTATATATGTAGTATTTGTGACAGATAGCTTAATTGTGATCTGGTTTCATTGTAGTAAATGAATGCTGCAATTACAGCTACGACAATAGCTACAGAGATAATAATGAATAAAGTATAGGCAAGTCTTGCTTCAAATTTGTAACAATAGCCAAGCAATGGGAACTTGCGAGAACGACATTCGGTGCATTCCTCACGAAGATTATTGTCTCGCAGAGCTTTGCAGTTATTGCAAATTACTTTTCTAAACGGGATATTTCCCTCAATCATGGCAATCTCCTTTCATTTTTGCTGCCTGTTCAACAGATACTATGATCTTGCATTTACCATAATGCTCTTTCCGCGACTGGATAGCCACACTGATACTTCTGGATCGTAATATCGACAAAATAGAGTATAGGATACAACATCATTTCTTTTTATATCTGTATCCACATATAAATTCATGTTCGGATCGATACTTATCTTCGTCCCAAATGGAGAAGTGGGAGGGTTACTGTTGATTGATCTCAGAATAGCAATATCCCATACATTCTTGGGCGTTTGCCATGAGAGGCGGATTTTTGTTGGTTTTACTCGGATAGCATCAAGATCATGCACGTCTTCTAGCCGCAATTTGGGATCAGTTGAGGAGCAATATAGTGAAGTAACGCCATTCCTAACTGCGAAAACCGCATAGAATAGTGGAACACCAATTGGTGGGTCGATATCAGAATAATTGGATTCATTTGCGACGCCAAGTTTGGTTGCATTGGGATCGTCATGAGATAGAGGTTCGCAAAAAATCTTTCGGAGAATAATGTATTCAGTTTTTATGGATGTATTAGGCTCCCATGTTAATTGATTTCTGTTTTTTTCATCAGAAATCACAAGTAAATATCTTGGCGGATTAGGAGATTTCATGAGTTTCCAAATGCTGGCATTACTAACGAAATAATTTGTATCACAGAAGCACCTTATGCTTGCTATGGAAGTTTTTCTTTGAAAGCTACAATTGCTAATTATCCATTTATTGTGAGAAATATATTAATTTGTTTCGGAAATTGTCATGGTTGTTTTTCTTGATAAAGATAAACAATTCCTTCAGTACCATTAACTTCTACTAATTGGCCGTCTTGTATGACTTGTGTTGCGCATCCTGTACAATCTACTTCGGGAATACCATATTCACGAGG
>CAZAZO010000084.1:0-4577 GCA_964489675.1 Candidatus Woesearchaeota archaeon
AGCTGGAAGGCGGAGAAGAAGATGGTAGAGATTGACAAAAGAACAAAAAAATCAATTGAAAGAAAGATAAGAAATATGTAGCCAGTGATTGAAGAAGCAAATTTTCAAGTATATGGTTTTGACATAGACTTAGTTGTAAAGCATTTCATCTTTAATAAAGGCAAGCTCAATGGGAATACCCTTACAGCATTTTCTTTTTATAGGCATCCATGCGGCGATAGGTCAGAGCGACTAAACGAAATGATGATTTCTCTAAAAAACACAAAAGAAAATAGGGGTATGGTATTTGCACAAAGTCAGAACTATGAAGTTCCACGGGGATGGTATTTAAATTCATTTGGCATGTCGGGACGTCAAAAATATTTTACAGGATTCCAGGGCGGTAATCAAATCAGCCGAGGAGAGAGGCTAGATTTATCCTTGTGGTTTTTTTCTACAGATTTAAGAGAAGCAGAGTTCAGTGACATACAATATGATATAGGTGCAATCGGCAAAAGAAAGAAAATTAGTCCCTGTAATGAAACGAAGAGAAAATCAACATTAAGCATTCCTGCTGTTTCTTGGAAAGACTGTTCCTAGTTATCCCACATATCTTTTTAAACTTCCCTACCCAAAAATTAACATGAGAGGTGAAAAGAGTTATGTTTGAAATGATTATGAAACCCAAGCGGGCCGAGAGAAAGCCATGGGAGATGTTTTTTGTTGGATTGGTTTACGGAGCAATTTCAATGTTTCTCGTTAATTTCATATTCATAAACGACACCGTTCTAAGCAAAGGCTCAGGCCTACTTTTAGTTTTGTTTACAGTAATGTTTTGTTTACCCTTCATGTATTTTTTAATCAAATTAGAAGAAGGAAAGGATATTCAAATAACAGACTCTGGAAGACTAATAAAAGAACACTCAAAAGCAATTTTCGCCCTTATGTGGTTATTCCTAGGGGTGGTGGTCGCATTTTCAGTCGGATACGTTCTTTCAGGCTCAGCAGCTTCAACTAGTTTCAATTTTCAAATCCAAACATATTGTGCAATAAACAATCCCCATAATTACGAACAGTGTCTAAGTCAATATGGAATCATCAACGGAGCCGCTACAGGTTCGGGCTTATTTGGAAGAATATTTATGAATAATTTACAAGTCATGTTCTTTACATTAATCTTTTCTTTAGTATTCGGAGCAGGGGCAATTTTTATTTTAGTTTGGAACGCTTCAATAATCGCGGCAGCCATGGGAATATTTGCAAAAGAAGGGCTGTTCCAACTTCCATGTGCATATGTTAGATATTTGTTTCACGGAGTCCCAGAAATAGCAGCATACTTTATTGCAGCTTTAGCCGGAGGAATAGTCTCAGTTGCAATAATTAGAAAAGATCTCCACGATGAAAGGCTTTGGAGTATCTTACAAGACGCCCTGCTTTTGATAATAGTCGCCTTAATCGTTCTAGCAATCTCAGGCCTAATGGAAGTTTATCTAACGCCAGGAATAACCAGTTTTGTAGGATGCTCAGCATAATCCCAAACCTTTTTAACCCAAATAACCCCAATAAACAATATGGATTACATACTATTAACAGCAATTTTTGTAAGTCTAATATCCAGCCTTATCTTCTTACCTAGATGGATAAAAAAGACACAAAAAATTAATTTAACGTGGCCAGACATGAACAAATATTCTCATCCAAAAAATGTTTCAGCTTCAGGTGGAATCATAGTTGTATTTTCATTCGCAATTTCTGTTTTATTATATCTAGGACTAAAAACATTCATCTATGCTCCCTCATCTTATCAAGTAGAAATATTCGCCATTCTTTCTGTCGTTTTATTCTATGCTCTAATTGGTCTAACCGATGATTTGCTGGGCTGGAAGCATGGTGGACTAACAATTTATTCAAGAATATTCTTGTCCGTCCTAGCTTCAATCCCGCTGGTAGTAATTAATGCAGGTAATTCAACAGTTTCTATTCCTTTTTTTGGATCCATCAATCTTGGAATATATTTCCCGTTAATAGTGGTTCCTCTGGCAGTTGGCTTTGTTGCAACAACTTATAATTTTTTAGCAGGCTTTAACGGCTTAGAGGCAGGCCTTGGAATAATTTTATTATCCTTCGCTAGCTTTGTCTCGTACGTGACGGGATCTTTGTGGCTTTCTATAATCGGACTTTGTATGGTAGCTTCCCTAGTGGTTTTCTTGATCTTTAATTGGTCGCCAGCAAAAGTTTTCCCAGGAGATGTTTTAACTTATTCAATTGGAGCCTTATTTATCTCAATGGCAATTCTAGGAAATTTTGAGAGAATAGCAATAATAGTTTTCATCCCATACTTAATAGAAGTTGTATTAAAACTCAGAGGCGGACTGAAAAAATATTCATTCGGGATTCCAGACAAAAACAACAATCTGTCAGTGCCACACAAAAAAATCTATGGGTTAACACATTTTAGCATATGGTTTCTTAAAAAAATAAAAAACAACGCAAGAGAGGTACAAGTAGTAGTTTTAATCTATATAATACAATTAATTTTCATTCTAGCAGCAATAATTTATCTAATGCTAAGAGGGGGCCTATTATGATAAGCCAAAGAACAAATGAATATATGAGCAAGATCTATTCTCTTATGGGCCTAGGGCTTTTAATTTCTGCAGCTTTTGCATATTTAGTTTATTATTCATCAGAGCTTCAAAATTTAATATTTGGAAATCCATTTACAATCTGGATATTGATAATTCTTGAACTAGGACTAGTAATTATGATTTCTGGTATAATAAAATCCCTTAGTAGCTCAACAGCAAGAACATTATTTTTTATATATTCAGCACTAAATGGGTTAACTATTTCGGTAATTTTATTCGCTTATACATTAGAGTCAATTTTTATGGTATTCATAATAACAGCAGCAATGTTTTATGCGCTTTCAATTTACGCTAGAAACACAAAAAAAGATTTGACAGCAATGGGAAGCTTCTTGTTCGCAGCTTTAATGGGTTTAGTGATAGGGCTTCTCGTAAATATTTTCTTAAGAAGCTCAATGTTTGATTTTATCTTAGCAATTTTAGGAGTCCTCATCTTTTCAGGATTAATAGCATATGATAATCAAAAGCTAATAAAACTCTCAGAAAATATTAAAGACAAAGAGTCATTAAAGAGAATGGCTGTTGCTGGAGCATTGTCTCTTTATCTAGATTTCGTAAATCTTTTCCTAAGTCTTTTGCGACTTGTCGGCGAAAGAAGATAACTTTTTAAACTATACTCATCAGTTTCTTGTATGAATAAAAAAACAAAAAAGGAGATAGTAAATTTTGTTTCTAATTCCAAAATTCAATGGGCTCTAACAATAATTTTGTTATTGTTGGTGGTTTCAGTCAGTGCAAACATCAGGCTCTCAAACCTTGACAGATTAAAAGATTCTACAACCGGAGAATATATTCCACTAGCCTTAGATCCTTTTTATTTTCTTAGGGTAACTCAAACAATGGCTGAGCCCGGACCAATGCCAGACTATGATGCAATGAGATATTACCCAGGGGGGCAAACTCCATGGATTTCTGAAATTATGCCCAATGTCAACTTCGCAATCTATAAAGCGTTCTCCCCAATATTTCCAGCAAGCCTAGAATTTTATCATATAATTTCTCCGGTGATATATTACATATTGGGTCTCGCCCTTTTCTTTGCTCTTACCTTTATTATAACAAGAAAAAAATCTCTAGCTTTAGTCGCCTCAATATTTTTATCATTTAATCCAGCATATCTTTATCGTACAATGGCAGGTTTTGCAGATCACGAATCAATTGGTATGGTGGCTTTCTTTTTAGCCCTTTTAGTGTATTCATTAGCCTTGTACTATATAGACCACAAAAAATCAAAAAACCACAAAACAGCCCTTTGGGGATTGGCAGTTGGCCTCACAACGGCGTTAACAATTGCATCATGGAAGGGTGTCGCAAATTTTTTATTCATAATAATTCCATTAAGCTTCTTCTTAGTATATTTATTTAACATAAAGAGCAAGAGTAAAGATTTTCTGGCAAAAGGACTTGGATTTTACAGTCTTTGGGTTATTTCAACTCCTTTATTTGGAGCGCTTCTGGGCCAAGGGATAAGGGGAACTTTTAATTTCTTTTTAAGCTCCCAAGGAATAATCTCATTGGCGGTTTTCGGATTTATTATTATTGACGCTATTTTACTAAGCTTAAACCCAAAGCAAATAAAAGAAAAATTAAGAGTCTTGTATTCATTGGCTGTTGCAGCAATCGTCGGGGTAGCAGCCTTACCTTTAGTCGGTAAAAATCCATTAGATCTTATTGCAAAGATTATCAATGCTCTTATCGCACCATTTAGAGGAAGCGCTGGAGGAGCAAGGCTTGGTTCAACTGTTGCAGAAAACGCACAACCATTCTTGAACACATGGCAGTCTCAAATGACACCAACAATCTTTTGGCTATTCTTTGTCGGGCTAATCTTGTTTGGAGTTTTGTTAGCAAGGAAAATAAAAAATATGAAACATTCAATTTATTTCGGTGCAGCATACATATTTATGATTTCTGGAATTATATTCTCAAAATATTCTCAAAATAGTATTT
>CAZAZO010000085.1:0-4537 GCA_964489675.1 Candidatus Woesearchaeota archaeon
TTGTAGACACAGGATACTTCTTCTGTGCTTGGAGCTACTCCACCTTGGCATTGTCTGACCTTCACCCAGGTTTTTGCTTGGATTTCTGAAGATGGGCAAATGCTAGGAGAAAGAGATGATGTCCAGTCGTTTATTGTGCATTCAGAAACAGGACCTCCAGCAGACTCTTCATTACATTTTGAAATATCATCTTGAAACCAGATCCCCTTTGCATCAGGATTACTAGGATCTAAACCAGAAACCCAATCTCCCGCACCCGCAGAACGTATACCAACCCAAAACCATGAATCATCTCCAACCAAAGATACTTCAGTTTCCAAGTCTTCTGCTTTAATATTGAAAGCCCCATCCCCCAATCTATAATATCTTTTCCCTAGCTCCTGAGAAATTCCATCTGAACTTAAAATTAACCACCCGTCCCCCTTCATATTTCCTGAAAATCCACTCTCACAAGAATAAGAATCAACACTAAATTTATTAACACAATCAAATGCACAACTATCCTCATCTTCATAAGATTCACAAAGCCAATTGTTATTACATCCCATCTTATCTCCACTGTCAGAAGAAATATCTATATCTCGACAACAAAGTGCAGAGGAATATTTTGCATCATCACAACTGCCAGAATCTTTGTAGAGACCAATACAAGAATTAAGAAGATTATAATAATAATATCCCATTTCATTTTTAGCAGGCTCAATATCCCTACCATATTCTATATCATAATTATCTAAAAAACAAGTAGCCCCCCTTGTATTTTGCACCAACCACTCATTCCATGTAGCGATAGTTACTATTGGAACGCCCGCATTTTCAAAAACTGTTTCAAATTGTTTTCTAAATGTTCTACCCTGGAATTTTGGTACTGCGTCCCCACTATTCATGCAACCACGTCTATGATAAGCGGCATCTACTGGAACCTGCTCAACAATCCCATTATTTATTGCGATTCGTTGATTACAGTCAATTGTTCCCTGACTAGACTTAAAATTTTCTTGACAATCTTCCAGATAGCTCCATTTGGGCTGGTTAGAATTTCCCAGTTGTCCCCATTGCTTTCTTACAATAAAATCATTTCCATATTGTGGACCTTCAATTTCTGCTATCCGCGAATCACTAACCGGGAACCACCTATTGTCCGTTGCAATAATCAACTTTTTATTATTATACCGAAACCAAAGATTTTCATATTCTGGATTAGTCATATACTCTAAAACTCTATCAATCATATCTTTTGATCTATCACTCACAATAGGAATCCATGGCGTAATCTTAGGTGCGTCGCCTACATCTTTCCACACATCCAACATATTTCTAAGTGGCCTATCTATCATTCCATGAGATTCTACATAATTGTCGCTATAAGATGGCCAATTAGTAATATCTAAAAATACAAAATCAATTCCTGCATCCCTTAGCATCTCCGCATGTCTTTGTAGCGTCTTGTGTTCTTCTGTCAAACAATAATACCCTAATTTAGGCTCATCTACCCAATGCCATGAATTTGCTTCCCCAAAAGGCCTCCCTTCTTTTAACATATTAGAAATATCATACTCTCTTGCATACTGATCATCTGAGAAAGGACAATGCCAGAGACTATACATAATGCCAAATTTTGTCTGGCTATTTATATTAACGCCATCATTACATTTTGAAATGTCATCTTGAAACCAAATCCCTTTGGCATCAGGATTGCTAGAATCTAGTCCCCCCACCCAATCTCCCAACTCCTTAGACCATACCCCAACCCAAAACCAAGAATCATCCCCAACCAAAGATGCTTCAGTTTCCAAGTCTGCTGTTTTAATATTAAAAGTCCCCTCATTAAGCTCATAAAATCTTTTCCCAAGCTGCTGAGCCGGCCCATCAGAAGTCAACACTACCCATCCATCTCCTCCCATATTTCCAGAAAAACCATTCTCACAAGAATAAGAACTTATGCTAAAATCTGAAACAACAACATTTCCTGTAATATTATAAAAAGATACTGCCCCAATAACTAAAATAAGAATTCCTAAACTAATCCAAACTCTCTTTTTCATGATTTATACTAGAATTAGAATGTTTTAAATGTTACCTGGCTCTTCTAGGGCTTCTTCTTGGAGGCATTCTTCTATGGGGAGAACCTCTCGGAGGCATTCTTGACTGGGGCTGAGCTGGAGGTTGTTGTAACTTATTTTTATTCTTATCAATTATGCCTGGCAAAACAAAAATTGCAAAACCGACCAAAACCAAAACGACTATGGCTGAAATTATTAATATGGCTGGATGAATCCCCTCATCATCATTTGAGGATTGACTCTGAGAAGAGGCTGAAGACCCACTTCTACCAGAAGAAGATGTGCTAGAACTTGTATTTTGCATATCTATTGATCCCGAAACCAAATCTCCACTTGATCCACTAGAAGACTGCTCAGAATCAGAACCGCCCTGCCGATTCTCAAGATGCTCAGCCAAATTAAAAGACGCCACATGCGTTACAGTCCCATTTGTAAGACACTTATCAATCGTCAATATATTATTATCATCAACATTTTTTGCAACCCCCATGCACTGCCCACCAAAACACGTATCATTTATTGTACAATTATTATTATCACTACAAGAAACACTATTGTTCTCTGTTGCACATTGCCCCCCTAAACACACATTAGTTGTGCAAATATTTCCATCGTCACAGTCTGAAGAATTTACACAAGAACAAGAGTCCGTCACATGAGAACAAGACCCATCAACTAAACTACACACGTCAACACTACAGTCCCATCCGTCACTACATGTATTTTGTATCCCCGCACATGCCCCTTCAGAACAAACATCATTAAACGTACACAAATTACCGTCATCACAAACATCTTGATTATTTTCCGTTACACACTCTCCATTTGAGCATACATTAGTTGTGCAAATATTTCCATCGTCACAGTCTGACATAAACTGACACTCACATTCAGAATAATCATACGAGCAAACATTGTCCGAACAAATATCCACGCTACAATCCCATGAATCATCACACTGATAATCTGAATAACATTCTTTATTCTGAGGAAAATAATTTCCTGAAACTGGAATATCTACCCTCGCCCCATATCTTTGAGTAATTTCCCCACCCCCAGAAAGCTTAATGTACCACGTTTGAGTAGAAGGAGAATAAACTCCAAGGTCCGCCTTTCCGTCACCATCATAGTCATATGGCACATATACCGAAGACGCAGCCACAAATCCAACGGCCAACAACATAACAAAACAAATCAATCCCTTTCTCATATACTATATTAAATTTTAAGATTTATAAAACTATTCACTCAATACGTCTCTATTTTCCTATATTTCACACCGTTATTATTATAAGCTATGTGAATCTGTCCATCAGAATCTGTTGTAATAGCACACGTATTACCTGGGCCAATGTCTTTAGTCGGGCCAAACTTAGAAACCCCCTCTGGACTTATATATTTTATATATATATGATTATTTGAATGGGTCCAACAAACGAAAGCCCCTCCTCCTTGGGCTGGAGCAACTTGCGGACTATATCTTCTAAGTCCATTAGCAAAATATGCAGCAGAATTATCTAACACATAGTGCTCTGATGGACCAAATAAAAATTTTGAACCATCGAAAATATTAACTATTGCCTTTTCATGACCACCACCCCTTGAAGAAGCAATATAAGCTACCTTAGGATCTTCCAAGTCAGAAGTCAAGGCCTGATACTCTCCATCATCTCCAGTCCCAGAATTACCACCAACCATATAATTAGACCAGCCAATTACCCCCTGTCCCGCAGCATTACGCAATGAATTTTGATAAACCCCTGTCGCAGCATGCCAAACCGTTCCATCTTTTGAAATTGAAAAGGAATTAACCTCCCCCCCTTTTCCACTTTCCATATATCCAGTTCCAAGAGAAGACAGGCGATTACTACTTACGCCAAATATTTCATAATAGCCACCATTACCCGCCCAAACAACACACTCATCCTTCTTTGTCGGATTAATACCTATTAATCCTATAGGTAAACAACAATGCCCTCCTTTAACGCTTGAAATATAATCAGTTACAACCGGATTCACTGCTATATCCTCAAAATAAATTAACCCCATCGCATCAGGATGCCATTTCACACCAGAAATCCATGCCTGATCATAATCATTAATTTCAATCCTAGGATTAAAAAACTGCGACCCACCAGTATTAAAATCAGAACCAGTCCAGGCTCCATTTATTTTATGAAACAATAAAACTTTTCCTTGGATCCACACATCTGAAGCAATATGTGGATTATTATTTGTGTCCGTTGCTATTGTAGGAATTCTGCCACCACTACCAACACTCTCCTCCGCACCAATATCTCCAATATTAGAACCACCCATTTGAAAATCATCTCTTAAGTAATATGGCAAATTTGCAGGAATAACCCCCGCAAAACCCCATTGTATTGGATCTGTACTTCCAAAAACATACCAATCCGAAGTCTTTGGATTATAAACCGCTATATCTGTTTTGCCGTCGCCATCATAGTCTGCTG
>CAZAZO010000086.1:0-4531 GCA_964489675.1 Candidatus Woesearchaeota archaeon
GCTAACTGGTGTCATTGTTGCTTTAGCTGTAGGTTTCGGCTTAGTCGACGGCACACTTTCCGTTCCTTACATTGGAGTTGTTAATGTTTGGGCTGGATGGGTAGTTGTAGTCTTAACAATTATCGGTGTTATCTTAGCTATATTAGACAACTAAGACCACAAATCTTTTTTTATTTTGTTTTTTTGTTTACTTATTTTTTATTCCCATAAACCCTTTCAATATCCCCAACAGTCTTTGTCTCAATTAGTCCCCGCCGAAGTTTCTTTGCGGCCCGCTCCCCCTTAGTAAAACCCATCGCCTGATATTTTATCTGTCTAAAAAAAATCTTATACTTTTTTGCTAATTTTAAATAATCCTTAAAGCCAATACCCCCACTATTTCCAGCAAGCCCGCCAACAAGCCTAGAAAAGATCCCAGGATTCCCAATAGCAGCCCTGCCGATCATCACAAAATCAAAATCCTTCAATACGCTTCCCACATTTTTCTCATCAACATTTCCCGAATAAATAACAGGTATACTGACCTGCTTCTTCAATTCTAATGCAAAGTCATAATCCGGCTTTCCTGAGTACCCATCCTGAATCGTTCTTGGATGAATAGCTACCGCGTCAAAACCCTCAACTTCAGCCATTTTTGCTATTTTGATGGTATTAGGAGACTTTCTCAGTTTTACCATACAAGGTTTTCTGGTTGAAGTCCTCATAGCCTGGAATATTCTTCTAATCTGATTTAGATCTTTTTGTAAAAATGCCCCATGCCCCAACTTTTTAGACAACTTTGAGGGACACCCCAAATTAAAGTCCCAACCAGAAACACGTCTATTATATTTTTTCATAAACTCTGGAATCCCCCTAGAAGTTGTTGCAAATAATTGTAAGATGGGTTTATCTTGCAAATATTGCTTTTGCTTAGACAAAGGAGAAGTCATCCCCGTAAAAGTTAAAGCTGCACCAGCCTTTTTACAAAGAAGACGAAAGGCTATGTCATTTGGCTCTAACATTGGAGCCAAAAAATAAGGGCTCCTTAATGATAAACTGCCAAATTTATATTTTGTTTTCATAAAAATAATACCAATTCCTAATTTTAAAGATTAACTAGAGCCTTCCTTTAATGCGCAGGCTTCCTCAATTTTTTCAAACTCACCCGAAAACATAGAAAAACCTTCTTCGAGATTATCACAATTAAACGGAATTTCCTCTATTCTACTTAAAGCAATTCTAATAATTGGATTTTTACATCTCGACTCTACCTTTGACTTAATATCACCCATTCTGCTTTCTATTGATTCTATTTTTGAGCAATCCCCCGAAGCAAGAGCCTTTATATCAGACTCCATTGCTGGGACCTCATCTTGTATATATGCAAAAAAACTATACGCCTGATACGCCGTAATGCCCACTATTGCAATGATTATCAATAAAACAATTCCGATAATAGCAAATATTTTTCCAACCAAGCCTCTTTTTTGCGGTACAGAAGCAAAACACGAAACAACACTCTTGTTACTTTTATTTATCTTCATAATAGTTATTATGTAATGAAAGTTATAAATGTTTGGTGATGCTAAGATTTAAAAGCAATAAATATTTTGTGTTTTTGTTAACTGGCCCCCTAGGCTAATGGTAGACCATCTCGTTTACACCGAGAATGCCCAAGTTCGATTCTTGGGGGGGCCATTTCTTATCCTCATTAAATAGGCTAGGTAGATGAATGCAATCTCAACAGAATTAACTCTTTCTTCCAATAGATTCTTTTTCTAAAAAAGAAAGTCTAAACAACAACCTTTATATACTGAAAAATATATTTTGAAATATGAACGATTTAAAAGGCTCAGTTGAAGCAAACCTTTCTAGCAATTATATACCTCAACCCAAAATGCCGGGCCTGCCCGTTAGTAAAGAGATAGCTGAAACACTAAAGAAAAAGGAAGCTGAAAAAACAAAAAAAGACCTTGATGATTTTGCAAAAAAAGCTCGTGAAAAATTCAAATTCATCGAAGCAATTGGCGTTATCCCTTCTCAGGCAAATAAAATAATGGAAGAAGATTATGAAGTTCCAGAAGCCGACAGAAAAAAAGAACTTATACACGTTCTAACTTTAATTCCAGAAAAGCAATTCAAAAATATGAACAATATTAGAGCCGAAATTATAAAAATCGGAAAAGCAGTTAACGAAAAAATATGGGTACATGTTCTAACCCCAGTAGACATCTGGAACTTAGGGCTAGATTCTAAGTTTGATACATTTGAAGCTTTTGCAATGAGCTATCCAGTATTCGACAAGAATGGATTCTTAGCTGGGATCAGGGTTTCTAGTGTTCACAAATCCCTTGTTCTTAGAAAATTTGAGAAATACGTTACAACTTACGCAATGAACGGAAGCTTCGTTAGAGGAGACACTAAAAAAACAAGTGATGTTGATGTGTTTATTATTATTGATGATACCGACGTTAAAAGAATGGGCCGAATTGAACTTTTAGAAAAACTTAGAGGAATAATTCATTCATTTAGTGGTGAGGCTATGGCTATTGCTGGCGCAAAGGTAGATTTTAATTTACAAGTATGGCTTTTAACTGACTTTTGGGAAAGGGTAAAAGATACTGAACCAGTTGCATTCACTGCTATTCGTGACGGAGTGCCATTATATGACAGAGGAGCATTTCTTCCTTGGAAATCCCTCCTTAGAATGGGGCGAATTAAGCCAAGTCCCGAAGCAATTGATATGTTTATGAGTTCAGGAGATAAGCTTAAGGAAAATATTGACCGAAGAATATTCGATATTGTAATCCACGATCTTTATTGGGGAACAATCCATCCAACTCAAGGCCTTCTTATGCTTTACGGACTAGCCCCTCAAAATGTTTATGATACCGTAAAATCCGTAAAAGAAATATTCGTGGAAAAAGAAAAATTACTAGAGAAAAAATACCTTGATATCTTTGACAATATTGCATTAAAAACATATAAGGCATTCGAGCATGGAAAAGTAAAGCCAGGTGACATCGACGGTACAAAGCTTGCTAAAATGAGTAAAGATGCATTAGATTATGTTGCAAGACTAAAAGAACTAAGAGTTCAAATTGAGCAAAGAGTTCGTGAAAATTCCATTGAAGAAATCTATAAGGGATTATTTGAAATGCTTGAAGTTTTATTAAAGAAAAAAGAAGAAGGAGCAATCATTAGAGCATTTGAAAACGAATATATCAAAACTGGCAAATACCCAAAAAGACACTTAACAGATCTGAAGTTTATTGCCAAAGTTAAAAAAGAAGTTATGAACAAAAAACAAACCAAAAAAGACAAGAAAGCTCTGACTCCTGCTGAAGTCTACAAATTAAGACTAGATGTTGAAACTGCCAGGAGATTTGCAAGTGAGATTACCAATCTTTTAATCGAGCACAACCAAAGATGCGAATTCTTAAGCATGGACAGAAAAAAATTCATGATTAAAGGAAAAGACATGCAAGCAGAAGTATTCTTCTTAGATAATGTTTATGTAATTCAAGGACCAAAAGTTCAAAAGTTAGCAGGAAAGAAACTTGTAGCAGCTGACCCAGAAGAACTTCAAAAAGAAATGGTAAAAAACACCAAGGAAACCAAGATCGACTTTAGGGCCCTTGATACATTAAGAAGTATTTTCGGCGAATTCGAGATGATTTATTAAAATAAACCATCTCGAATTGAATAGATTTTTATAGGATGTTACATTGATAGGCTGAAGACTGTGAAAATAACTAAAATGAAAAAACCGAAAATAGGATTCAAAACATGGGATCTATCTTACGATGGTCCCGGAAAAGTAGACATGTCCGTTGTCGAAATAGCCAGCAAAGATAAATTGTTTGGATTTAGGAAGAAAAGTCTTGATAAAATAAAAAAATTAACCGAAGGAAAGGACCTTAGTATGCACACACAGACAAAAAGGGTTTTTACGGATAGAAATAGAGCCCTTAGGGAATTAGAACTTGAAACACTGAGAGCAGAGATTCTTGCCTGCTCATATTTAGAAGCAAAAGAACTAATAGTTCATTTAACACAAGAAAAACTTAAGAAATCAGAAATTCAACGCTTCAAAGAAATAATTAAGTTTGCAAAGAAGAATAATGTCGATATACTATATGAAATGAATGGTAATTTAATAGGTAAGAATTTTATATATAATCTTAAACAGTTTCCAGGACTGAAAGTTAATTTAGATATTTGTCATCTTGGAATGGCTGTTCACAATAAGACTTTAGGCATGGAACTCAATGAATTCTTGAATAAAATCAGATCACGAGTGGCTTATGTTCATGCTAGTGGTTTCGATGGAAGAGAAGAGCATTGGGGGCTTGATAAAAGTATTATTGACTGGAGATATGTTTTAGACAGGCTGAATATAAGGAGAATAGAAAAGATAATTATTGAGCTTCATCATTTTGAAGACTTTAAGAAATCAAGGAAAGATTTAGAAAATTATCTTAAAAACAATGATCGTGTGCAAGCAGGTGACATATGTCACCAGTAACCGAAAATTAGTTCCGCAGTGATT
>CAZAZO010000087.1:0-4521 GCA_964489675.1 Candidatus Woesearchaeota archaeon
AGCATAGGACATATGTCCGTGGATTGCACACTAGTAATTATGGTAAGATGATTAAGCATAAAAATTTGCCAATGGGAGAGGTTTGGGACTGTAGCGATTGTTTTATTGGCCATAGCCCTGGGTTTGTTGAGAACTGGCTTCGGGGGAATGTTGAATATCTGGCATCTTTGGCTGAGGATAGTGAGGCTTAGTTATGAGCTAAGTGAAAATTCTTTTTGTGCGGGATTGTTTAATGATTCTCGTTTTTCCATATAGCGCCTGTCTGGTATTTCTGTAGCAAACATAAAGTCTCCCTCTGTAATGTATCCATTTACTAGGCCAGATAATAAAACAGATGGGTCTGTAACACAACGACTCAGACAAAGCTCTCGCCCCCTAACCCACTCCTCTTGGACCTCTCTTGGGGCACTGTCTACTGGAGTTGGAACATCAACAACCAAGTGAAATCCTCCGTCTATTCCAACTTCTCCAAACTGATATGGATAACCCAAATTTGTGTATCTTCTTAAATTTAAATGAGTATCTGAATCTACATTCCCTTGGCTTGGTGGCTGCTTGATATCTCTAACGAATCCCTTAAAAAATCTTTCCATGTATCTAAATAGGCCCTTCTCTTTAAAAATATTTATATTTCTAAAAACACTATGTGGCCGAATAGCCACCAAATCTTAAGAATTAGTATTTAGATAGGGGCCATGTAATCTCTCCACTCTTTTGCGTGAATCCTTCGCCTCTTTTTTCTCCCTAGATGCTAGTTCTAAATATGCTAAATTTATGAGCCACCATTCATTATGCATCATTGATGCCCCTTCCCTGGCCTTTCTTTTTGCAGTAGAATCCATTCTCACATATTTATTAATTGCTGCAAAATAATCTCCAAGCCTTAAATCCCTTGGCCACTTTATCATATCATGTAGACCTCATCCATATTTAAAAATATTTATATACTCGCAAGAACATCTATTATCATGCCAAAAATACTTAAAAAATTATTTGCGAAAACGCTTTATTATCCTGGGTGCTTGACCAAGGGAGTTTTGAAAAAAGAGTTTGAAAATTATAAGGAGATTTTTAATAGGCTTGGTGTTGATTTTGTCCTTTTGCCAGATGAGGAAGTTTGTTGTGGTATTCCTCCAATGAGTGCTGGGTATAGGGCTGAAATGAAAAAGCTTGCGCAAAAGAACTTTGAGTTATTCAAGAAGAAGAAAATATCTAAAATTATTACGAACTGCCCGTCATGCCATCATGCATTTAACTCCCTTTATCCAAAGCTAGTTAGAGAATGGGATATTGAAGTTGAACATGCGACAATTACTATTTTGAATAGACTAAAAAAGAAAAAGATAAATCAGAGTAGGGATGAGGAGGTGACTTATCATGATCCTTGTCATCTTGGGCGACATGAAGGGATTTATGAGGAGCCGCGGGAGGTGATCCAAAGGCTGGGAGGTAAAATAATTGAGATGAAAAAGAATAGGGAGGAGGCTATGTGCTGTGGGGGTGGCGGAGGTGTTAGATCGAATAATCCAAAACTTGCGAAACAAATAGCAAAGCTTAGAAGTTCGGGGGCTAGTGCTAATGCATCTAAGATAATTACTCCTTGTGGGATGTGTTTTGCTCAAATACATGGGGCGGATGAGAGAGGGACAGAATTTTCAACTTTTGTTTTGGGAAAACTTAGAGGGATGAGGGTGTAGGTTAATTTGGAGTAAATACACTAAACAAAATGATGTTTGCTGTCGACATAACCACCGCTATTTATTATAATCTAGGTGGCGCACGAGTAGATCCCTGCCTACCTCCCTCTTTTTGAAAGTAAATAATTTGCAGGATCCAAGCTCGGGTCATACTCTCCTGGCCAGAATGCTTGCATCCCAGGAGATAGCATCACATCAATATCAGCATCAATAAAACCAGCTTGTCTTTGAAATTCCCTTAGCTCTGGGCCAACGGTATCTCCTATTGCCCTGCATCCCTCCACACTACCCTCGCTAACGTCTCCAAAAAGATTAATTCCACATTCCTCATCGTCTGCCATGCCACAAAAATGTGGTTATACTTTATAAAAATTACTGTACTCTAGCCATTATTAAAAATCTTAACTTTATTTATTTAATTTATCTGCAATTATTCTATCCAGTAAATTCATGGTCCTTAGCTTACCTTCAAGCTCCGGATAGTGAAAAGCCCCAAAAATCTCTATCTTCGGAATCTCTTTTTCAGGCAGAGAATCTCTAAGAATTTTACCATAAAAACCAACAATCCTTGCATAATCTTTAATAACTTTATGAAAATTTAATAAAAAATCTAAATTATCAGAAGGAACTCTTGTCCCCACCAATCCTCTCTGGTAAGTAATTTTTAACGTCCTTTTCTCGTCTTCATCAATATTAACATCATCAGGAAAGCCCTCTAAATGAAGATAAAAAAATGGATCTTTAGCCTCCCAATAATAATGTAATTTATCATCCGAAATATCTGATTTAGCAGAATATAAATCAGCTAAATAACTTGCCTTCATTGATGCCAACCTAACAACCTCTTGGGTATCCCGCAATCTTTTTGCCCTAAGCTCCTCAATCTCATAATCAATTATAGAAAAACTATCTCTTTCCATTAAAAATACATGAACAAAAGCTACTTTATAAAAATTATTATACTCTAGTTATCTAAAACATTGGGAATATGTCCATTGCCATTGCGATTAAAAATCCTATTGCTCCGATTACAAGAAGCCCGATTGCTGAAACCTTGGAGATTGTTAGGAATTCTTCTTTGCTTGGTTTTCTTAAAAGCCTCCAAACCCTTTTGTATTGTGTCCAACTAAATTTTTTCATGAAATAAATTAGAACTATGAGTTTTTAAAACTAACGAAAAGAAATACTCTATTAAAGAAATCTCTTTGAAGCATAATTCACCTATTTTAAAAAATCAATAATCCCAGACAAAACATTCTTACTAACGTTTGTTTTTACGGTACACAACTTTCTTAAAATAATATTCTCATTTACTGTGAATAATCTATCAGGCTTTATCCAGCTTGTAAACGGCAATCTTCCGCTCTTGTAATCCTGATCTTTAATTAATAATCCCTTTGTTTTTGGGTTACTGGTGATGAGACAACAAATTCTATCTTCTGAATTATTAAATTTTTTATTCGAGATGATTAAGGCTGGTCGTTTTTTTGAGCCTCTTAAATCAGAAAACGGGAAGGGCAATAAGACCACATCGCCTTTATTATACATTGTCCCACCTAGAGTCATACTGATTATCCCAATCTTTTTCTAAAACCTGCTGCGAGGCTATCATGGTTTGGCAACTCTCATCAATATTAAATCTTTCAAGTTTTTCCAATTCTAAGATTCTCTTTAATATTGCCTTTCTAACAAATTCACTCCATTTAATCTCTGAGAAAGATTTCATTTTTTTATAAACTGGATCTTCAATTGATAATGTAATATTCGTCATGTTAGATTAAGTGAGCTCACTTATTTAAATCTTTTGATATACTTAAAAAAATAAAAATAAAAAAGTGAGTTTTATTTCCTAATTATATATCCTATAGCGGCTGAAACTGCAACTGCGTTAAGATAAGTTAGAAACATAGGGTAAAAGTCAGCCATTGTCATTCCAAATAGTCCGACCAGAACAATTAAATCAATTATTAAAAGTTCAATGTACCATGTGGCTCCTGTGATCCATCCTTCGCTAACAGCATCTTTTTTTGAAACGTCCTTGAAATAAGTGCAAGCAGCAATAGCAAAACCAACAGACCAGAAAAATGCCATTAAGGCGTTAACCCAGTACATTCCTACTCTTGGGCCATTAGAAGCAACATCCCAGACCAGCAAACTTACCATAAAAGGAATTGCCCAAATGACCAAACCCAAAAGGATTCTTCTTAAAATTTTATTCATTTTCACCTCCTTATATTTTATAAGCGACAAGAATTTAAATAATTAACTGAGCTTTTATTTATCGAGAAGCCTCATTACTAACAAACCCAAAAGATCGTACACCCAGCTCTTCTAGTGTTTCTAGGTAAGGTTTTCCTGTTGTGACGGCCTGATAAACTGCATCTCGTCTAATTTCTTCGAGATCTTCTGTTAAAGATTTTCCTTCTTTGTTGTCCATGTTTGTTTATCTGATCCTATTTATGTTATTTATAATTTTAGATATTGAAATCGTGGAATTTAATTCCTGGATGGTTTTGGGCCATCGCCCCTTTTTACTCCATAACTATCAACTCTTACTGGACTCAGGCCAGATCTTATTGGAATGGATGCCTCACAGTCAGCCATTAAAGCAGCATTCCTATATACATCCCAACGAGACATCCTTTTGCTAACCGCTATCCCATCAAGCGCATTTTTTAGATCCGCAGAAAATTCACAAAGATACCTTGGTTCTTTGACTATCATTCTTTTTCTCCTCGCAGCTCTTTTTCTATTCTTCTAATGTCTGCTTCAGCATTATAAAATGGAAATCTTTTTCTGATTTCTACATTTACTTCTCTTGCTT
>CAZAZO010000088.1:0-4503 GCA_964489675.1 Candidatus Woesearchaeota archaeon
GTGTAAATAAAAGACATTTTCGCTATAAAACAATGACTTTGGGCTTATCTTTTGTTTAAAAAGAGGCTGCATTGTCATTGGTTTAAAGGAGTGTCTTGCGTTTTTTATGCCGCGGCGCTTAAGTTCGGTCACCGCCTCGTCTGCTCTTGGGTGCCTTATATCATAAACCCAACATACTCTCCTATTATCCTTCATATGATACTGCTTGTTTATCAATTTATTATATGCGTTTTTAATAGATTCTCTTGCATCTAGGTTTTGCTCTAAAGATTTCAAAGAATCAAGAGCCAAGCGCGCTTGAGAATTGGTCATTCTATAATTAAATCCAATTTGCTTGTGATAATAGTCGTGCGTGTCCCCAAAAGACATGCTCTTCATATCATTCACCATCCTCATAAGACATTCATCGTCACTAGCTACGATGCCGCCTTCTTCCGCATGAATTATCTTGTTCCTATATAAAGAAAAACAGCCAATATCAAAGGACCCAATCGGCCTAGAATCCCAATATGCGCCTTGGGCTTCACATGCATCCTCAATAACTCTTAGGTTGTGTTTTTTTGCTATCTTCATAACTCTATTCATATCGACGGTTCTTCCGTATATGTGGGTTACCATAAGTACTCTTGTTTTTTCGTCTATGATTTTTTCGACCTTATCTAGATCTATTAAGAGGTCGTCATCACAATCAACAAAAACTGGTGTTAATCTTGCGTAGTACACAGATAGAGCACTAGCATACATTGTAAAATCCGGAACTATCACTTTTGAATCCGGTGGTAACTGCAGTGCCTCTAAAGCCACATGTAGTGCTGCAGTGCCGGTGTTAACAGATACACACTTTTTAACCCCCAAATGCTTTGCATACTCTATTTCTATTTCTTTATACGGGTCCACTTACCAGTCCCACTTTTTACCATTTTGATAATAATACTCTATTGTCTTCTTCAGCGATGCTTCTAGCGACATGGGTTCCCTTTCGCCAATCGCTTTGTATAGTTTAGTATTATCAGACTGTAAATGCCATATTTCCCATGGGCGAACCCTTGCTTCATCCACCTCGATTTCAACTTCTTCATAGCCCATAAGTTTACCTATCAGACGCGCGAGATCATAAATCTTAATACCCCCTTCAGAACCCATATTATAGACTTCGCCAAACTCACCCTTCTCTAAAAGCTCGACGGCCATCCGGACTGCATCTCCTGAATATTGGAAATCTCTAAAAGAATTGTTTCCCAACTTTATCTTATTAGACACAGCCATCTGATTAATGATCTCTGGAATAACATATGCATGTGTTTCTCTTTCGCCCACACAATTAAATTGGCGCATTGCTATCGCAGGGACTCCGGCTTCTCTCCATCGGACCTGAACAAGTCCATCCGCTGCAACCTTTGATACACCATAGGTTGAGTGTGGAACTATTGGATCATTTTCAGAAATCTTCCCTGTCATATCACCGTATATCTCAGCAGAGGACACCTGCAACACGCCCTTGATGTTTGCGGCTTGACATGCATTTAAAACTCGCAATACCGAGGTTGCATTTATATCAAAAAAATGCATAGGCCGCTCAAAACACTCTGGGATATATGGCTCTGCCGCATAATTGAAGACATATTCTATCTTGTTTTGTCTCAATATCTTTGCTAACTGATTTTCATCATCCCGGATATCAAACCACTTAAAAGTAGCACTCTTGTTAATATGCTTCTTCAGGCCTGTTATGAGGTTGTCCAGTACCAATACTGTACATTTCCTATCTTCTATTAAGTGGTCGACAAGCTGAGAACCTAAGAACCCAGCTCCGCCGATCACACAAACGTTACAATTATTAATATTTCTCACTTTATTACTCCTTTGTATAATGTATATAAATTTTTTCCATCTCATCATTGTAATAATAAGATGGCTCTTTGTTTGGAAAATGGAAAGCTTTTACAAATTTAGTTAAATTTTTTGCTTTTTGCAGGTCTCTTATATAATAATTTTTACCCTCGCTGATTTTTTGCGGGGTAGCTACATAATCACCATTTAATAAATCCACGTACCAATCTTTAAACATTTTAAATATAACCTGCTCTCCTCTTGAGAATAATGAGTACGCGGTATCGCATTTTGATATTAGAAATTGCCTTATTTCTATGATGTCTCCAGTGTCCATACCTTCATCTATAAGATGCAATGTAATACCCATTTTACTTTCTTGGTTAATGATTGCCCAACTGAACACTCCAGACCCTCTATATTCGGGAAGTGTCCCAGGATGAAAATTAAAACAAACCTTATTTTCCATCTGTTTTTTCTTGATCATATTCTCATACATAACAGAAATGACGATATCTGCCGATTTGATACATTGTGTCAATTCAAATCCCGTTGGCGTATTGAGTTGAGCCCAATCTATGCATTTTTTTCCTATATCACGAGAAGTCAAAATGCAGACCCTCTTAGTCATTATGTTCCTCACTGTTACTTAAATGAGCATTCATCCTGTTTATCATAAAATCAACATTATCCTCAATGCTCGGGTGTGCGGTGCAGAAATCCTGACATTCTTTTAAATTAGTTATTGGGGTATTTTCCCATGTCTCTTTTATGACTTTTTTAAAATTTTCATAACTATTATCATCAAAATAGATGGCGTTGTCGCCCAAGTAATCTTTGGCTCCCTGATATGGAGAATCACTAATCACAGACAATTTTCCTAAATTGTACCCCTCCAGAAGGCCCAGACCACCCGTGGAAGTTTCGTGATAGTCACAGCACATAAAACTACACTCTGCTAGGAGCTTTTGATACTCCTCTTCACTGGCTTTGTGGTTTGGTTGCTTAAGGGGAATATTTAATTCGGAACACGCCCTTTCGAGCCAACCATAGTTTTTATCATACTTGTATGGTCGAATAGTTTTCAAGATGTACCTGTTATCTGAAATCTCACCGTCATAGTCAAAAAATCTCGCCCACATCTTCATTAGTTTACAAATTTTGGGGTCAATACCCTCTTCTTTCATCCTTAGTATTACCTCATTGGAAATGCACCAAAGCTCAACGCTCTTGTTTAAAAAATCTTTATATTTTTGCCAGTTATAATTATGTGGATTCGGCGCTGTCCAGACGGTTTTGTATAAATCAAGAGTAATGTTGGCCATCGGTATGTGTGGGAAATAATTGTGATAATATTCCCAGAGATCGATAGTCGCTTGTCCGGTCCCAATTATGAAATCGCAGTCGCTGCTTGCAGAGTTCTTTTGAACCTGGACTCCTTTGTCCTCAAACACTCGTATATATGGTTCCACGTTTTGAGACAAAGGAGTTATTAGAGATATTTTCATTTGTTTCTCCTTAGGGTTTTTATGGTTGTTTCTATAATTTGTTTGGCTGTAATATCTGCTGCTGATCTCTCCTCAAGATACACCGCATTGGGATTAGTAGGTTGCCAGTTTTTAGAAGTTCCGGCCACAGGATTGTATCCCCACGCGTAGAGGCCGACAGTTGGATGTTTAAATCCACTCGACGCCCACGACATACCGGTGTCGGCAGTAATCAATAATTCTGAATTCTTTAACAAAGAGACACTTTCTATCCAGGTACAATTTGCCTTTATAGACCCTTCTATGTCTGGCTCTCCTGGACCGTTTAAATGTAAGGCCCGATATCCTAACTTGTTGATTAGCTTAACTATTCCAGTGATTTGTTGATTCGAGAGGGATTTTACTCCTCCGGAAGGGTGATTTGGAAACAAACTAAAACAAATATATTTTTCGTCTAACTTAAGGTCAGACTTTTTGTTAAATTGAACCTGTGTGTTTGTTACTTCTATACCCTGCTGTCTTCCAGCTGCGACGGTTTGGTGTACTTTGGTTGCCCCAGCGCTATCAGGATGCAAGGCTATTTTCCCCTTATCGCTTTTTAATATTTGATTAGACTCCTGTTTTATGGTTACAAGGTCAAATTTTTCATTTTCAAAATATTTCACATCATCTTCGGTTGGAAAATTGTCATAATCTAAGAATAACTTCCTTACAGAGACATTTTCATGATAATCGTCATAAAGCTTCAATGCTGAAGCGTATTGCATTGCACAACCTAAAGTTACTTTATCTGATGGGTTGTCCTTGATATATTGCCTTAATGCTGGTTCTTGCATTACGATGTCACCAAACTGACCTAGGTTACCAAAATACACTTTTTTCATAAATTAACCTGTATGTGTGGTGGCTGGCCTTTGAAAGAATCTCCTTCTTTTGGCCAAAGCATTCGTACGTTATCCCAAGATCTATTTTCTAGAACCAGAACATTTTGCACAAACCTTCGTGAGTGAACTTTCTTTTCTACAACTTTAAAAGCCATCTGCTGAAAGAATTGAATTAAATTATTTATCGGATAAATCAGTGCCGGGTAGTAAGTATTATGTTGCGTTTGTTCATGAGGAACCGTAAAATATAGAAGTCCACCTTCTTTTAGAACTTTTTTCAATTCATATATAAAATTATAAGG
>CAZAZO010000089.1:0-4378 GCA_964489675.1 Candidatus Woesearchaeota archaeon
CTCTCCCACTCTTTTTGTCTGAAATCCGTTTTTATTCAACACTTCAACTATGCTTATATCACCTATTTCTGTTTCTTTGTCTTTCTGCGGATAATCAATAGTAATATACTCCATGAATTCGGAGAAAATACTCTCACGAGATAGCGTGGCAATTTCAACATCATTCACAACCTGATATTCCGTTCCCGTCTTTGGATGTGTTGACCCTGCTCCAACAACCTGTGATCCCTTAGCGATAATTTCGCCAAAATGGAAAAGATCTCTTTCTTCCTTTGTGTCTGTTTTATTCTTAATTTTCTTTTCAAGCCACCCTGGATATGGTTTTTTTAGAACAATTTTCGTTTCTATACTATCGCACAAATAATAAAAATGACATCCCTGCCCTGGCGTTTTCACAGTAAACGTCTCCGGAAACTTACTTCTCACGATTTCTGTTATTTGACGCTTGTCTGCATCAATGATAATCAGCTTGCCACAACCGCCATGCACTCCATAATTACCGCCTTGATCAATCCAAGTCTTAATATCTAAAAACGAGTAATGTTTTTTCGGCCATTCCATCTCAAAAGGTATTTTTGTTCGTGCCTTTAGCTTTACAAAACTAAAACTATCTTTCCGTAATTGATGTGGTATTTTATCGTGTGCAGCCATTATTGCCTTATTACCTTGCTCTATTGTACTCATAACTCATCTCCTCATATCTCTGTACTCGTACACCCGCCTTTTCAAATCTCTAAGTGTGGAATAAAATGTCCGGACAGGTACTGGTTCATTATTCAGAAATGCCATGCGCAATTGAGACACTTCAGTGGTATTGGGAAAAACAAAGAAAACACGACTGCTGTTTCCATCTGCACGAAAATCCTGCAACGGTACGCCTCGAACACAAAGGAAACAAGCTAGGGGTAGATCTGCTGTGAGTAACTCTTGTGGGTGTGTGTCATCTAAAATTTTCATAATTAATTTTCATCCCTCATCACCTTTAGGGATTGTATAACAATGTTATACCGCCGTCAACCGCTTTTTTACTTTTAAACCTCCTCTTTTTGTTGTACAATGTTTAACATGAAAAAAGGTACGAAAATCAAACAAGTAACCAAAAATAAATTAATTGCTCTCAGACTAACAACCGAACTCTACAATAAACTCCAATTACGCTCTGAAAAAGAAGACAACACAGTATCAAAAATCATTGAACGCTCAATCAAAGCCTACCTCAATAAACGCTAGGCCCGCTTAAAATCCTCGCTTAATTTAGGATCAGCCTGAATATACCTATATAGCTTCCAGGCGCTTTTCTCATCCTTCAAAAGCCTATCAAACAGAGATTCTTTGAGTGATTTCATATTCTTAATTATATTGCTCTTTAACCACTGGTCCATTTTTCACCTCCAAAATGTTTTTTATCGCTTCAACATCATCCGCTAGAAAGACATAATCTCCAGAACTGTCTTTACACGGTTGAGTAATCTTCCGAGCTCTAATTAGGTAATATACTCTTGAATAAGGAACCCCAAGCTTTTTACTAATAGAGTTTAATTTGTAAAACTGCATTCACCCTCCTTCTGTTACAAAACATACTCCCCATAAAGAAGCTAGAAATTTAATGCGAAAAATAAGAAATACTTATATCATTGGATATTAAAGTGATATGATTGGATGCAGCTAAGAACGTGAAAAATAGAGAGAAGTTCTTATTACAAATTTTGCATTATTAAGAGAAATAAGGTATTTGGAAGGATAATTCTTGTTGCTAGATTGAATCTCTGTTTTTAGTTATTTTTTTACCTTTCTTCGGGTATTTCTCTGTAGATTCTGTTCTATCCCTTTTATGAAATGCATTATAACGTCCTTTTGGAAGTTTGCCATAAACATAAGCATAAATATCATCTGATATTGCATCACTTTTTTTTAGTTTTTTCCCTATATCTATCTTATTCGCCCCAGTTATTTCTGATATCTTTTCTAAGGTGTAACCATATTTATGCAAATAACCCATCGTAATAACTTCTAATACCGCTTCCTTCGCTTGATGCGAGCCATCTCGTAATGTTTCCTCATGCAACTTATCTCTTTTGGCTTTTTCAATCAAATCATACTTTTTATTCTTAATATTCTTTATCTCCTCAATGTTTCTCCTTATTTTTTTAAGCGGAGTTTCTTTTTCTACTATATCAAGTACATCACTAATCTGATACTTGTTCATCTTGGGCGGTGGCATAATGTATTGACATAAACAAGCAACTATCCCCTCCATTAATTCTTTTAAACGTAAACCTCTTTGTTCAGTATTTAAGGGCAGCCAAGATTCTTTTACCCCTGGCATTTTCATCAATTCTTTGTACACCCTCTTAATATTCGGCTCAATTATTAACTCATACAGTCTTTTCACAGACTTTATTTGCCAAGGACGTATATTATTGCTATTAATTTCTTTCGCTATTTCTTTTTTGGCACTCATAAATCTTCTGATTAATCAGTCTTTGTTTTACTCCTATAACCCCCACACAACTCAGCCGAGACCATGTTATATCTCCGCTCCTTGCAACGATCACAATACGGGATATATTCTTCACCATGTATAGGCCTTAACCCCTTTTGTGGCTCTAGCTCCTCAAAATTAGCACAATCCCTGCATTGACGGCCTTTAATCGGTGTTCCTGCATCTAGCATAACTACTCTTCTCTCCCCACTCTTTTGAAGTTCTCTCTATCCCCATTCGTGCAGACCTAGTAAAACAGATAGTATTGTCATTTGTATTTGTTACAATGATCTTGGAAATCGTTCCTCAACCTTTTCTTCAATGCTTTTTGCGTTTATTTCTTTTTCAATTATAGCTAATGTTTCTCTGTATTCTCTGGCCTCAGCTAGCTTTGTAAACTCTATCTCCCCACGTTTTTTATGAACAATATTCTCAATTTCGCCAAGCGAAACCTTAAAAAATTCTTTTCTTTGATTTGTCATATTTACTCGCCTTGAATCAAATTCTTTATGAAGAATATTTTCGAGATCAGGAGCATTTTCAGAATAAATCATTGCATGTATATCAAACTCAAATGGAACTGAAGCATCTCCTAACTCCTTTACTCTGTCTGTCGGGTCAAGTCTTCTTGTCATTCCAATTTTATATACATTTTCACCGAATGAACCAATATTCGAAATAACATATATATGCCCAGATTTTGTCAATTGTGCTCTGGAAAGAGCCCTTGCTTTATTTGCTCGAGCCTCTTGAAGGCGTTTTTCTAGTTCTGCTAGTTGTTCATTTAGTTTATCAAGTTCTTTGCCTTGTGCTTTTGATACTTCTTCACGTGCTTTTTCAAGAGCATCTTGATACCTTTTTTCATCTAATTCAGACTCCTTTTGCGCTGTTTCAATTTCTCTTCTTGCCTTTTCCTCTTCTCTCATCTGCTCTCTTATACGTCTTTGCTCTTCTTTTTCCTCGTGTAGCTTTTCTTGGTATTCATGTGTAAGTCTAAGTTCACCGATTTTTAAATTAAAATAATCCTGAGTAATTTCTATATTTTGTGTGGACCCTAAAGTATTGATAGCATCGAACGCTTTCCTTAGGCGCTCTTCCAATTACAGGACATTAAACCAAATTACCAAAAGAACACCAGCGTCGCCATCATTATTAATAACTCGGAGCAAAAGCTAGAAATACAGGTTCGACATCTTACGACCTTCTCTTTTGCTCCCTCCAACAGTCCATTCAGTGCTGCATACTGCAGCATTTTTATCTTTTATTAATTGCTTTTGAAGATTTCGTGTTTTCTCTATTTTTGCTTTATATTGCTCTGGAGTGTCGAAGCTGTAATGTGGTTTATACAGCCCGAAAGAGGTTAATTCTAAATCTTCTTCCAAGACGCTTATCTCTTTTAGCAATTGCTCATAGACATATCTTTTCTTTTGATATTCTGAAGTTAGATTGTCTGATTTTATTTTATATTCACGATCTAATTGCGAAAAAGCATTTTTTAGTTTATCTAAAGAGGTTTTTGCTTTTTCTGCTTCTCTGTCGACATCAATGATGCTTTTATATCTATTGTATATTCTCTTATAAGCCATCATTTTATTAATATACAATGCCGTTATTACTATCAAGAAAATTATTAAAGGGATTCCCACAATTAACATGTTTTTTAAAATATTCATCTTTGACCTCCGCTTTTGTGTTCTTTCTATATGTTCTATATTTTCTCTTTCAATTTCTTTATTTCTTCTTTCAATTTCCTTTTTCCCTTCAGGAGTAATCCATTTTCCTTCGTACTTAACTAACCCTTTATCTTCCTGCTCTTTTTCATTTTTATCTAATGGAGTAACCCATTCTCCTGCATACTCAACTAAACCCTTTTCCCTTTGTTCTTTTTCAAACATT
>CAZAZO010000090.1:0-4338 GCA_964489675.1 Candidatus Woesearchaeota archaeon
AATATGTGTGCAATTCTGCGTCTGGTATAGCCTTTTTAATCTTATCCCACATCTTACCCAGTATAATGTCTAGCCCTCTATTCGGCGTTTAACTGTATATAAACCTATGTTTTTCTTTTTTAACTTCTTTATCAAAATTCTCTGAGTTAATGCCGTTGCCTATTATCTCAAATTTATTATCAGCAATGTCAGGGAGTAGCATTCTATGATATTTTGTTTTTACGAATATCCTGTCTATTTTTGCTAGTCGGTCTTCCGTAAAGTCAAGCGGGTTCATCACATCGTGTAGATCAAGTAACGCATATTTCGCTTTAACCGGATAATCAAACACCTCTGGCAATCTCCATACCCATAATACATTAAACTCGTCTTGAAAATTAAAATCCCAATAATTCTTATAGGTTACACCGTCATAAATATCTCCTTCTGGTGAAGCATTACATTTGTTATATATCGTTATGTCCCACCCTTTTTTTGCTAGTCTTTTTGTTATTTCTATTACCGCTGTTTCGCTTCCTCCTATACCGCCTTTCTCGGCAGAGCGTGCGTTCCACACCTCCGCACTATCGCCACAATATACAGTTAATGTTTTCTTTTTCCATTTTTTTGGCCTTAAGTATTTTCCCTTCAATTGAACGATAAACGGATTATCCAGTAAGTCTTTCGGCACTGCGTGTAATAATGTCGCTATCTTTTTGCCCTCGTTTCTATCTTTTAATTTGTCTGCCAGCATTTTAAACGCTTTCGCTGTTTCAAATTTATCTTTAATGCCGACCGCTATTTTGTAAACCTCTAAACTGTTTGTGTCATCTTTGTCCGCCTCGTAAGCATATTTAGCGTATTGTATTGCTTTATCCCATTTGCCCACATTAAGATATGTAGCCGACATTGCACTTGTTAAATGCTTGGCATACAACATCGGATTATAATATGTGTTCGCCTCTGGTCGCTTTCTGTTTATTGCTATTTCAAAATTTACTAACGCCTTTTTCCATTGCTCCTGTTTAAAATAAACCATCCCCTTATATATATAGGCGTCAGGATACTCTTCTTTTTCTAATAATGCCTTGTTATACCATTTCAACGCCTCTTGATTTTGTCCGTTGTGAAAAAATGCTTGTCCTATTAAAAGGTTCGCCTCGTATCTCTCCTCGTCCCAACCTGACAATGTTAGATATTCCATCAATACATCTATTGCTTTTTGCTTCTCATCACTAGCTATGTATGTTCTGCCCAGATAAAACAATGTTCTGGGTTCTTTGCCTTTCTCTTTTATCCTTTGTTTTTCTAGTATTCTTAAATTTCTTTCATAGCTTTTCTCTGTTCTTTCGCCTGTTGTTCTGTGTATTCTTATACAATCCTCAGTTTTTACCCAGTTAACACCTCTTTTTTGTATTGGATCTTCGTGTATCGCACCTCGCCATTTAAAGTGTCCGTCGTTTTTAAGTAGTTGTGTTTTCCAGTGTTCATCAATACAGTTGCCGTTGGTGTCAAAATTATACTTATACAAAAACGCATAACCGCTAACATTCTTTTCTTCTGCTAACTTAACTAACGCTTGTAAGTGTTTCGCCCCCATTAACATATCA
The DNA here is from genome assembly GCA_964489675.1 of Candidatus Woesearchaeota archaeon. Classification (GTDB taxonomy): domain Archaea; phylum Nanobdellota; class Nanobdellia; order Pacearchaeales; family GW2011-AR1; genus JAGVXH01. Next base: position 1,590 of record CAZAZO010000090.1, read on the forward strand.
TCTGCATCTAGCCATAATATCCAGTCACCTTTACATTGTGAGAAGTTGTAGTTTCTCGCTTTTGCAAAGTCGTCCTCCCATTTAAAAAATGATGTCTTTATTCCCTCTATGTTTTTAACTTTATGCTCTTTATCTGCAATCGTAATACAGATGTCATCAACGAAACCTTTAACTGAGCTTATTGCTTTTTTTGCTCTTTTAGCGTCATCGTTTGACACTATCATCGCAAGACTTATAGTTTTTCGCATACTTGAAAAATTGGAAACTTCCTTAAAAATTTATGTAACTTTTTTTTATTGCCAAACAAGTCTGGCTCCACTTTTTCTAATAAGAACATCAGTCCGGGAGGAATAGAACACAGATGTCTTTTGCTTTTGTCTTTACTTGATCCGTGCTTATCTTTCTTGTCTGCTTTCATTGATTGATTTTCTATTTTAAGCATATTTATTTCATTAGGGTGTAGCATAGCGTATGTTTCCACTAAATCGTGTATAACATTCCACGCCCCCTCTGACTTCGCCCTACCCTGTATTCTCTTCATAGGATCTATATTGTAAAGACCTTTCAATTTACCCTTATCATCTAAAACTAAATGCTCCGACGATAATTTTCTTTGTTCGTCTAATAATTTCATATATTGTTTCCTTTATGCTCAGACCACCCATAAAGGATAGATGGTCTGAGAACAATGTTAAGATGTAAATCCCTTAACACAAGCACCAGTAGCTTCTGCTCTATGTTCAAGAGTAACCTCTGAAACAATTTGAGTTCTGCTTCTGTCACCGTCTTTCGCCATTGGGTCCATTTTAGTTGGACGCAACCAGCTCTGTCTGTGATATGCTGGGTTAATAGCAACCAACGCTTTTGCGTTAGCTCCTGATGGAACATCTCTGTGTAAGAAAATCTTGTGCATTCCGAAGTCTGACTCATAAACATCTACCGGTCTTGATAGTCGTTTGTCGTCAGCACTTGTGAATTTAGTAGCACCTGCTGTAAATCCTGAGATATCTCTTTTTAATGTTGCACCGACATATACCTCTGTTGCTACTTCATTTGTAGAATTGTAAATCAATTCCATAATGTCATTAAAAGCTGTCTCTCCAAGTGATGAGCCTGATGCTCTTGTAGTTGCATTAGTTGTTAATGCACTGATTACACCAGTCATTCTTCTTGCTACACCTGAGCTTCCAGATGCCCTTGAACCTGCCATAAACGCTAACTCAATGTCTTTTGCGTGTTCTTTTAGGTTCTTGTTAATTTGGTATTGTTTAGCCTCAACTACTCCGTCAACTACCTCTTCTGTTCCTGACACTTGAACATTGTCAATGAAAATCTGAGTATTGTTTGAGCTTCTGCTGGGTTGGGTTAAATCAACTGCACTAAACGATGCTGCCTCTGCTTGTGCATTGTCTGCTGACGATGCAAAAGTATCAGTAGTGTATTCGTGTAGTGTTTGTTTTGCCCCTCTGCCCATTGGCAAACCGCTCAATAACGGAGTTTCCGCTGGACTAACATTTGTCACCACATCAATTAAGTCTTCTCTCCGACTTGCGTCTTGATAGGTTATAAGTCCTATTGCCATATTATTTTATGCCCTTGTGCTTTTCCAAGAACTCCGCCCAATTACCAGTTTGATAGGCTCTTTCCCTATCTTTGGCGTAGTCGGAACTTTGGTCAGCAACTCTGGCGTTAGAATGAATTACTGACTTATTACCTTGTGTTTTTCTATGCTCAATAGCGTCAGATATTACAGAGCCGACTGCTTCGTCTTTTATTTTTTCACTAGGATTATCTCCGAGCAATTCCTTAAAAGGCTTATAGTCTGGGTTCTTGTCAAAAAACCGCTCCTTTTCATATTCTGTTTTAGTCATATAGTTAGGGTCATCTTTGACCGACTCTATAACTTCTCTTTTTACATCGTCCTTCTTTTTGCCGATGTAAGAATATGTATCTTTAACAGACTTCACAGCCGTTTCAATGTCTGGGAATTCTTTCCCCAAACTTTTGTTTAACTCTTCAAGAGTTAGTTTTGGCTCTCCATCTGTTGTGCTATTGACACTTTCAGAATTAACAGCCGGGTTTTCGTCGCCAGACTCATCTGGTAAGACTTCTTCGGTAATGTTTTCCTCTAACATAAGATTGTCAGTTATGAATTAAATGAGCTAAAGTAGCTCATCAGAAAGGAGTTACCTCCTCTCTAGTCAGACACTTTATATATCCCCTCTTCTTCGTTCTGGTAAATTATTTCCTTATATGATTTGTATGTGTTAGTTATTCCTGTTACATCGTCAATCCATTGTTTAATCATTCCTATTGCTAATTGCCTTGACGCTATCTCTATATACATATCATCTCTATTTTTAGAGCCTATATCTAGTATAGAGTCATTATCTGATAATATCTCGTTAAGTATTTTCATTATAATACGCCACCCCTCTGTGTCTATTGTTTTCTTAATCTTTTCAGCGTCGGTTAATACTTTTTTTGTTTCTTCATCCATATTATTCTTCGTCTTTAATTTCGTCAGATAATTCCTCCAACCCTCTAATAAGGCTCGGCTTGGCTTGTTCTATTTGTTCTTTGAGTTTATCTATCAACATATTATATAGTTACTGCTTCTGTTAATTGTTGTTCCGCACTTTGTGTTCCTATTTTTGGTATTGCTCCTGTCGGTGCTTGTATAGGCTGTTGTCCTTCTTTTAATAAACTTGCGTCTAATCCCATTATATCAAATATCTGTCTCAATATA
>CAZAZO010000091.1:0-4329 GCA_964489675.1 Candidatus Woesearchaeota archaeon
GCAATGTTTATCCCAAAGACTGAGCGTGTTGTAACAGTTGAGGATACCTTGGAGTTGCCGGTTTCTGCTATGAAGAAATTAAACTATGATATTTTAAGTATGAAGGTTAGGGGGGCATTGGCTGGGGAGAGTACAGAGGTGTCAGCAACGGAAGGAATTAGAGCTTCTCTTAGGCTTGGAGATTCTGGTTTGATTGTAGGAGAGATTAGGAGCGAGGAGGCAAAGGCTTTGTATGAGGCTATGAGGGTTGGGGCTCTTGCTAATGTTGTTGCTGGAACTATTCATGGTGGGAGCCCATATTCAGTTTTTGATAGAGTGGTTAATGATTTGCAAGTTCCCGTGACTTCCTTTAAGGCAACGGACTTGATTGTTGTTGCTAATCCAATTAAAACTCCAGATGGCCTGCATTCTAATCGTCGAGTACTCTCTATTAGTGAAGTTAGAAAGCATTGGGAAAAAGATCCTTTGGCCGAGGGTGGCTTTGTTGATTTGATGAAGTATGATGTTGAAAAAGACATGCTGGTTCCCACAGACGATTTAATTAATGGCGACAGTGAAATTATAAAAGAGATTGCGGGAAATGTTAGGGGGTGGGCTGGTAATTGGGACGCTATATGGGATAATATTTTACTTAGAAAAGAGATTAAAGAAGAAATTGTTAGGGTTTCAGAAAAAGAGAATTTACCAGAGATACTTGAGGCTGAGTTTGTTGTAAAAAGTAATAATGCTTTTCATGAGATAAGTGATGAAGTGACTGAGGATAAGGGCTTGCCCTTAAGGGCGGAAGTTTTTCCTAAGTGGAAGGTGTGGCTTGACAGAGAAGTTAAAAAGATGAAGAAATAGGGAGTGATTATTTTTATGGAAGTGCAATTTTTACTTTTTTGTTTTTCTTTGATTTTTTATATAAAAGTCCCATCCCAATTATTGCGAAAACTAGGAATATGGAGCCTGCCCAGTTGCTGGCAGTTGGGTCTATTGTTCTAACCGCGCTTCCAGTTAAATTAAATGAGAAAAATATTCCAGCTCCGATTAGTCCACCTAGAGTTATGATTAATGAAATAAAGATACTTGTTCGATTTTCTTTTGGATCTTCATCATTTAATAGTTCTTGAATGTATTCGTCACCCATATTTTTTTAAGGAATTTGGTTTTTTTAAGAATTTGTGGGGTGGAGTATATAGGATGGGGGTGGGGCTTTAAGCTAGTCTTTCTAGCTCTTCTTTTCTTTGACCATAAGTATTTACGCCAGCTATTGATCCTTTTCGTGAATCTGAATCAAATACCAATTTGCCTCTTTGTCCCCTAAGTGTATATTCGAGAGTTATTAACTGACATCCCCCCAGGAAGGTTCTTTTTGCATAGACAGACTCTGCTTCTACCAGACTCGATTCTCTTCCAATATGTAGTCGAGGACAGTGAATATCATCTGGTGTTGCTCCGACATTTGGATAATGAAAAACAAAGAATTTTGATTGGGTTTTGGTATCCCAAGCTATATATCTTATAATATCTTTTTCGCGAATTCCTGTTATTTCTAGATTTCCTTCTTCAATTTTTACCTGAACTTTTGATAATTCTTTTCTATCGTATAATGGAATTCTCATATTCTTTCCTCCACGGATAAGAATAGTTTTTTACATAAATTTCCGTTGAGCTCTCCTGGGTGTGCTGTTCTGGAAGTTTCTGGCTTTAATCCAGAGTTTCCATAAATATCATTTCGCATTTTTTCTAGAATTTGTCCATCTTCTATAGTTTCTGCTGTTAAAACATAGCCCTTGCTATCTCTTCCTTTTTTTGATTTATATGTTTCAAGTTTCATTTTGTTTCTGTTTCTAGATATAGAAGCTCTTCTTCTAGCTTTCTTTTCATTCCACTTTTCCTTGCAGCTCCTGTTGCGAAGCAGGATGTAACCCACAGAGCGGTGTTGGCGAGATATCTTTTTTGAACTTTTTCAATTCTTTCAGTTTCACTGATTCCCGCTGGGGAAGTCAATCTATTTATTGCAAAATAGCTTCCTGATGAGAGTAAGAATGCTGTTGCCATGCCGACAAACATGCCCTTATTAAAGTATGACAGTAGGTTATTGTTTCTTATAATTTCATTTCTTTTATTCTCATATATTTCTTGGTTATTTGTCATCTTCTTTCCTCCAGTTTTTGTGGCCAAGAATAGCTTCCTAAGAATTTAGTTGTTTTAATTTTGTCTCCTTGATGAAATTGTTCCCTAAAGTAGTCTTGTTTTATTTTTTGTGAAGGAAAGTTAAAACTATATTCTATAAATAAGGGCTTCTCTTCTCCGATATTTAATGCCAAATATTCTATTCTACTTCCGAAATGGGGAGCGGTTGTTTCTCTACTTAGGATTGTGCCCTCGTAGGTTTTGGGGCGACATCCTCCGTAAAATGCTCCAGCTATAAGCCCCGTTATTGCACAGATTCTCAAGTTTTTTTTGAGTTGCTTCATTGCTCGCCTTGGCCTTTTTCGGTTATCCATCTTATCTCCTTAGAATTCTAACGTGATTTCTTACGACCACCTCTTAAATTGTTTCTTGTTTTTGATATATAAATTATAGTCCTCCTTTTGAGGACAACAACCCTTAAATAGCTTCAAGTGTTGTTTTTATTATGAATATAGAAAATCTTGAGAAGGCGGGGCTAACTAAAAATCAGTCTAAGATTTATGTGGCTTTACTTAAGTTGGGCTCAGCTACTGCTCAGCAAATAATGAAAGAGTCTGAGTTGCATCGGTCTAGGGTTTATGACTCGTTAATTTTTTTAGAGGATCAAGGGCTTGTCTCTAGTGTTGTTAGGGATTTTAAGAAATATTTTCAGGCCGTGTCTCCAGATAAGCTTCTTAGTTACGTTGATGAAAAAAAACAAGCCATTAGAGAGATTTTACCAGAATTAAAGAAGCTGGAGGGGGCTAAAAAAGAGGGTGTTGAGGGAAGCGTTTACAAGGGTAAGGAGGGATTGAAGGCTATTCATTCTGAAATGTTAAAGGTTTCTGAGGGGTCAGAGATCTTGGTTTTAGGGGCAAAGGCTTTGATATTTGATGAGTTGGATTTTTTTATTCAAAACTTTGAGCGCGAGAGGCTAAAGAAAAAAATTAAGTGGAAATGTTTGTGGGATAGTAAGAAGAGTAGGGAAATTGCGATGCAGAGAAAACTTATTTCGGGGCGTGTTCTTCCAAGGGGATTTGATTCTCAAGGGGTTGTTAATGTTTTTGGAGATAAAGTTGCTATTGTTTTATGGAAGGAGAAATATCCAACAGGGTTTTTAATTGAGAGTAGGGATGTTGCTGAATCTTATAGAAAGTGGTTTGAATTAATATGGAGGACGGCGAAATAGTGATGAAAACTTTATTAACTAAAGTTTCATTGTTTTTTAAGAGGTGAAGAATGGCTAATAAGAAGCAAAGTACAAAAGATATTTTGGATAAGTATTCTAAAAAACTTGAGGGGCAAATATCTAATTTTGATGATGCTTCTGCTAGTGGGGACCCAGCTGAATTTAGTAAGTCTTATGATAAGTTTAGAGAGGCTATGAGTCCAGAATATAATCGATATGAGAGATGGGCTAAGAGCTTGGGAAGTATGTTTTCTATGAAGGTTGGCGAAAAAGATAAGGCCCGGATTCAAAAAGAGATAGATGTTGCTCATTTGAATATAAGTCCTAGTGAGGTGATGGTTTTGGCTGTTATGGCATTATTTTTATCTATGTTTGCGGGAGCTCTTTTTACTGTTGGGCTTTGGTTAATTGGTGGTTTTTTTAGTTTGATGTTGTTATTTCTTTTTTTGATTTTGGGATTTTCATTGTTTTTTTATTTTATTAAAAAGCCAGAGAAATTAGCAATTGAATGGAGGCTAAAGGCTGGTAGTCAGATGGTTCCTGCGATTTTGTATATTGTTGTTTATATGAAGCATACGAGTAATTTTGAAAGGGCTATTAAATTTGCGTCACAACATTTAGATCCTCCCTTGGCGCTTGACCTTAGAAAGGTTTTTTATGATGTTGAGGTTGGAAAATATTCGACACTAAAAGAGAGCTTGGATAATTATTTGAATGGATGGAAGGATTACTCTTCGGAATTTATAGAGGCTTTTCATTTAATTGAGTCTAGTTTGTATGAGCCTAGTGAGAAGAGAAGAGTAGAGGTTCTTGAGCGAGCACTTCAGGTAATACTAGATGGTGTTTATGATAAGATGCTTAAATATACGCATGATGTGAAAGCACCTTTGACGAGCATTTACATGCTAGGAATTGTTCTTCCAACTTTAGCACTTGCGATTTTGCCGCTTGCGTCAACGATGCTCTCGGGCGCAATTAAATGG
>CAZAZO010000092.1:0-4324 GCA_964489675.1 Candidatus Woesearchaeota archaeon
AAAATTTGAAAAACTGTTTGACGAAAAAACAGCACTAGGAGATAAGCAAAAGGCAATAGAAACAGACGTTATAGGCTTTGAGCATAATCTTAGAAGTTATGAAGAAAAAATAAACGAAAACAAAATAAAAAAGGCTCAACTTCAAGCACATATAGAATCTATTCAAGGGGAAATAAAAATATATGAGGGCGTATCAATTTTTAACATAAATGAGAATGAAGCAAAAGAGCGTTTGCAAAAAGCAGAATTTAGAAAAACAAAAATAGGAAGTGTAAATATGAGGGCGGTTGAAGTCTGTGCTCAAGTAGAAGAACAAGTAAGGCTAATCAAAGAAAAAGTAGAAGTAATTAACCAAGAAAAAGAAAAAATAGAGAAAATAATTTCTGAAATTGACAAGAAGAAAAAGAAGGCATTCATGTCAACTCTAGAAGCAGTAAACGAATACTTCTCCAGAAATTACTCACAACTCTCAAGAAAAGGGGAAATCAGCCTAGAGCTAGAAGACAAAAAAGACCCATTCGCAGGAGGATTAAATATTTTAGTAAAAGTAAACAGAGGAAAATACTTCGACATAACATCTCTTTCCGGCGGAGAAAAAACAATGGTGGCTTTGTCATTAATCTTCGCAATCCAAGAGTACAGACCATACTGCTTCTACATATTTGACGAAATCGACGCAGCTCTTGACAAGCATAACTCCGAATTGCTAGCGGCCCTGATAAAGAAGTATATGAAAACGGGCCAGTATATTGTGGTAACACATAATGATACTCTGATTTCTGAAGCTTCAAATCTATATGGAGTTAGTATGCAAGAGAATATAAGTAAGATAATTAGTTTGAAGGTGTGATTTTGAATTTCGTCTGCCTACTTAATAGAGTTTTGCAGCGCTACGGACAAATCTTCTGTCGACATAATAGAACTGCATAGGACAGCTGACTAAATTATTAAAGGCAAATTCGTCACCATGCTTAATAGAGTTGTGTATTGGGGGTGACAAATAAGAATTAAGGAATATTTTGGCAAGATAGGGCTTTTTGTTTTTTTCCACCCCCACAATCCTTAAATATCTCCCTGCCTTCCAAATACTATGAACACAATATCAGACCACTACACCACACTCAGACAAGAATTCTCTACTTTCGGGACAGCTAGGCCAATGCTAAGAAGAGAAGCCCCACTAGGATATGTCCAACCAAAAGTTATTTCAGACGAAGCAAGTGCAACAGAGCTGGTTTTATTTGGTCAAAGGGTCGATAACCCAAGAGTTCTACCGCCCCAAAAACGAAGATCCAGAGGCAGCCCTCTTTTTTCTGTTACAATAGATCCAAAAACCGGAGATCCAGTTTATACACCAATAGACAAATAACAATTAGATTTTTGTCCCAACCCAAACATTTTTATATGAATATATATTCATATATTAAAGGAGGTGTTATATGAAATCATTAGATTTAGTTGCTAAGATTCTAGTTGTAATCGGTGCTCTTAACTGGGGACTTTATGCTATTAGTTCAAGAGCAGAATTAGTTCAATACTTATCTGTCGGATGGCTAATAACTTTAGTTTATGCGCTAGTCGGTTTAGCTGGAGTTTACGAACTTGTAAAGCTATTCCAAAAATAAATTTTTAACAAAGAGCCGAAAAGAGATTTCCAAGAGGATGCGGCTATTAAGATAAATTTTAATTTTTATTCATCCTCTTTATTTTGTTTTTCTATCTTGCTCCCATAGCCCCCACAACTTCTTTCGCACTAACTTTGTGCTTTTCAGTTGGGTATTCATATCCAGCATCTTTCAGTTTTTGTTTTTCCAATGTAAGCATGCTCCTCAATTTTTTTATTGCATGCAAAACAGTTTCCATCCTCTTTTGAAGATAAGCATAAATTTTCTCATTTTTTCTAAGTTCAGTCTTGATAAATCTTATTTTTTCCAGTATAGCATAACAATATACTTTTTTAGCAGCTGCAATTACCATTTCGCCACACTCTTAAATTTAAAGCCAGGAGAAGAGGGATTGAAACCAAGAGGATGGTTGCAAAAGAGATTTGCTTTTTGGAAGAAGAAAAAAGATTCAGCTTCCACACCCCCTCCCCCCGACGAGAATAATGTACCATTCAAATAATCATACGCGCTGCAACAAAGAGAACCCCAAGGATTATTCAGATCTTTAGTCATAATATCACCTAGAAATTAGATGATTTCGTTGGAAATAAGACTATACGCGATATAAGTCGTCTTTTCAAAATCGCTTAAACAAGAAATTCATTATTCACAAGCACATCCCCTCAAGAGAAAGAGCCAAAAGAGCCTTGCCATCAGCAGCCCCCCTGTTATCATCCCCAAAGTTAAAGTCAGTATAAAAAAAGATAGTATTTTTTCTTTTCGCCACCTTACTAATTTCAAACTCCCCCCAAAAATTACTAGCATCAATGGGCCTTCTAAAAGTCATGTCACTTACCCTTGCAATGTAGCTGCTGCCAGCTTGTAGTTTTTTAAATCCTTCCAACGGAATCCTTCCAGCTTGTTCAATCGCACCATTTTCAAAAAAAGTGGCAAAGGCAGTGTATGCCAATTGATTATAGCATATAACAGCCTCAACCGCGTTAAAGTGCCCAGTACTAACACAATAAAATGGCTTTGGTATCTCAAACCTTCCGCGAGCAACGGGGTGATTGACTTCAGCTTCTTTTAGGTATCTGCACTCTGCGACATAAGGAGCAGTCATCTCTTTGAGTATGTCTTTCACCTCCATAAAAAAAACAAAATCTATTAATTAAATTAAGCTTTTCACGGCATAAACAGCGACGGTATAAGCCGAACGATGTATGTCATGCTTTTATTTTATAGACGACATTCATCGTCAGTTGCATCATGATCAGTGTTAGCAAATAATAACTCTCTATTCAAGATTTTACCTATTTCCTCTTGCCAGATAGGGGTTATAAAATTAAATATAGCTAAATTGTCATCATTGTTACTTGTAAAATTGCTTAAAGCAATATGGCAAGAATTTATTCTCAGCTTTTCTTAAGTGTGCTTGCAGAGTGGAGTATGAAATTTTTAATATATCAGCCATCTTGTCAATGGTAGTTCTCCTAGGATAAGTATAATATCCTTCCTTTATGGCCAAATCCATAACCAGCTTTTGTTGGGGGCTAAGATTCGGGAAAACATTTAGCATCGTAAAATTCGTTATCGGTTTTTGTTTTACGCTCAAGACCTCAATGTCCTCCCCTTTCTCAACTGATTCTATAAATTCCATTAAGCTCTCCTTTTCCCAGCTACCAAGCGTCCAGTATTCCTCCCCCTTATCATTAATAACAACGGGCTCTATATGGATTATATTTGAGTTATATACAGAAGAGTGCTTTTTCTTCTCCCGGAGTCGGCCCATCATAAAATTAGCTTCCTTTTCAACTGCAACAACCCTTGGATGATGTTTTAGTTTCTCAATAAATTTCTTTTCATTCTCAGGTGTTCCAAATATAAATGCTAAAAAATCAACAAAGATTTCCTCATTGTTCTCATGGCTCCGGATCGGGTACCCAGAAAGAGAAACAGAAAACATTTTGGCAGTAGTACCAAGAAGCGTATTTTTACTATTAATCTTTAATTTCATTACCCACATAAAACATCTATGAAAAATATGCATTTAAAGCTTATTATTTAGCGGACTAGTAGAATTTTAAGCAAATAACACGGTTATTATCGCCGATATGCTAATATTATTCGTTATTAAAATAATAATATGGAAGAGAAAGGCGCTGAATATAGAAAGATATGCCACACAGCACTTCTTTGTGCCAGATTCCGCGCTGAATACACAAATATTCCTTACGCTCGTGAAATTTATGAAGCCGCACTTGAAATTTCTTCTAGATATGATGCTTGCAAATCAGTCAAAACTACAGATAGGGTTATAGATAATCCAGAGGCAATAAGGGAGGCCTCAGTAGTAGAGGCAAGATATGTTTCAACTAGTATGGCCATAGGGGAAGAACCTACGGCTCTAGAGCTTGCTTCAGGGCTTTCTCCAAGGGGGCTAGAGTTTTCAAAAAAAGGACCATACACTGAAACAGACTTAGATGAAATGGCCAGACTAAAATTAGAAATAGTAAGACAAATTAACGGAGGTGCGCAATATCCAATAAAGTCCCTTAACCCCGTTTCGCGAGAAGACATGTCTTCTTTTGGCAAATCCTCTTTTCGGGGGAGTCAAATACCACTCAAAATAATCAACGAGGGTCTAATGTTATATTTGTCAGACGCAGAACAATCAGCATTAAGAGACAATGTGGCTCTTTTTCTAAAGCAATACTCTC
>CAZAZO010000093.1:0-4275 GCA_964489675.1 Candidatus Woesearchaeota archaeon
CCCAATTAGTACTGGATAAATACTTCTGGTGTTTTCATCTTCACTGTCCGCCCCCAAAATAATCGCAGTTCTGTTATTTCTAAATAAAATTATATCCTCAACCACTTCTGGTAAATCATATGGGTTAACTTCCTTATCGTCTTCGTCATCATCCTTATCACATCCATTGCAACATGGCTCGTTTCTAGACGGATTTTGATCTGTTTGGTTAGTTTCGTTAGCAGGAACAGTTAAATTTACACAAAAATCAACACTGTCTCGGCCAACCCCATTGCCATTTCTTCCGTATACAATTACATTCCAACATCCTTCAGTAAAAATTTTAAAACCGCCAGGAACAAATGTATTCGTACTTCCGTGATTTATTTCAATTAACCACGTATCAATATTTTGGTTCGCAGTCACATTAATTTGAATAAGCGTTGTATTATATGTATAATTATTTATCGGACTAAGAATTGTAACATTCGGCGCTGGTGTCGGGTCAACTGGATCCTGCAAAGAAGTATTAATACAAAAAGTCACGCTGTCGGTTCCAACTCCATTAGAATTGCTACCAAGCACAGTCAAGTCATAACAAGAATTATCATCAAACTGATACGCTAGTCCCGGAATTAAAATATATTCTGGACCGTTATCTACACTGTATGACCACTGAGAAATATCTTGGTCCGCCACTGCATCAATTATAATATTTCTTGTATCATAAGTTCTAGCTTCAGGTGACGTTATTTGAACATTCGGTGCAACCGGTGTTGGCACGGGCCCAATACATGTTGGGATTGCAGGAAGACCACTGTCACAGTAAACTAAATCATTCTCATTTGGAATACATGTTGTTAATCTAAACTTATCTACGTGAACAGATCCAGAATTCTCAGCTGCTTCAACCCAAATCTTATTATTTCCTGACTGGAATGAAAAAGTGTCTTCGTAAACGCATTTAGTCTCAGTATCAAAATCAAATGCTAATCTTCTCAAGCTATCTTGACCAAAATTCCCAACCCCAGTATAAAGGTCCTCACCAGACTCAGGGTCCCATCTAGCATCAATCATAACATAATAGTCACCAGATTCAGGAGCATTCACATATTGCCCCATTCCAGCCCCAAGCGCCATATTACATGCACCATTTTGACATAAAAATCCATAATTAGCACCCGTAGGATAAACTAATTCCTGCAACCACGCAAGACCATAACTATTCTTATTGCAAGAAGGATAGCCTCTTCCACAAGCTCCAGCATCATTGTTGTGAAAATCAATCCATCCAGAGTCATAAGCCGAAACAAAACTAACTAAAAAGATAGCCAGAAATAATGTTGTGATTAAGATTTTGGTTTTCATTTTAATTTGATATATGTGAAGGCATAGTTATTGCAACTCCGTCCATTTCTCTTTGAATCACAATTGCCAATTTATTTCTAAATACTTCAAGATTGTCTGAATCTACTTCTTCTGACTTGTGCGAAAGCCCAGTGTTCGTATCCAAAAAGCATCCATTATAAGTACCTATCCCATGGCAGCTTCCTGAAGATAAAATATGTGTTCTAGCTTTCTCACCAATTCGCCTAGTTAGTTCTTCGTAAAAAATACCTCTTTTCTGCTTTGATGGATCATAGACGCCAGTCATTGCTTTACCGTTCGCTACAAACTGATATCTTTCAATGCCACCTTCCCTACTTATGAATATAGGCATTTCTACAAATCCTGAATTTGATACTTTTCTTTCCATGTTAACTCTTGATTGCCAGATGAACCGTTGTGGCATAACGATTTTCTTTTAATTTAGTTCTCATAATTATTCCCTTGGTGCCATGGGTACACGGCACCCCTGTTCTCTCATTTTAGTTTTTAGTAAGACAAATTCCGTTTGAGGGACCTCCTCTTGTCTTTTCATTCGCCAACCTTCATCATACAAGAAAGCACCATTAGAGACATGAACTTCTTTTTTTAACCCAATTGCCTTATCATATTTTGCTATTAAAGTTCCAAACGCTTTTCCCGTTTCATGATAAAAATCAGTTAAGCTTTGATCTGAAGTAGATGGATCAAATGTTCGCTCATGGGAAACACCATCTAGCTCAAGTTGGCATATCCGCCTGTTGCCCGTAGCTGATATATTCACGGGTGTCGCATACATCAGCTGTAGCATTGGTTTTGTTTCCATTTTATAGTAGCAGTATACGACCAGTATACTTTATAAATCTTTTGGTATGCTGTTATTGTATGGGGGTAACAGGAGTATACTTTTACTAGAATTATTTTGCCATCTTCCACATCCAATTAAAATAATTCCTATAGGACTTTGCTATATCCTTATTTTTTATTAGAATTATAATCGGCTTTTCTTTTATCATATGAATAACAACATAGTCACCAAAAATTGTTGTACTTGCTTCTGATTCTATATTCAGGCGCTTTATCTTTAGATTTTTTAGACGAGTAAACTCATGTCCCCTGTGTTTTTCTCCCAAGATTATCCGTCCTTGAATTTTTCTCTTTTCAAATTCTTTCCCAATCGCTGGTCCTTCATACAATGCATCATATGCCCTACCTGTTGCACCAAATGAATCAAAACTTGTAGCATTTTTTAAAAATGTCTGAAATAGTGTTCTGATTCCATCTTTTCCTTCAAGAACTTTAATCTCTACCTCTTGTTGAGGTTCTTTTTTTATTTTTGATAGCTCACCTATTAGATCTATTACTATTGCCTCCTTGCTTTTTATTGGATTAAGTAAGCTTTCTGGGCTCGAGGCAGAAAAGAGTTTTTTATTTTCTTTCATAATATAGCTTACGTGCCCCTTTTCTATAAGATGATTTAATACAGTATAAGTTAGCGTCCTATCCATTCCTATATTTTTGGCTACCTGATTTGCCGATAACTCACCCTTTTTAATTAGCTCTAGGTATACCTTGGATTCGTTACCCGTTAATCCTGCTTGTTGTAGTTTTTCTTGCATATCCATATTGTTGTTATAAAACATAACAACTTAAGTTTATAAAAGTTTTGGGGATTGGGTTGGAATGGAAAAACAAATAAAGAGATTTCATAGAGCCAGTAAATTGATTAAAAAAGTTGAAAATCACTCTTATTTAAATTGGGAAAGGAACGGAGAGCAAATAACCACCTTCTTAAGTTTCTTAGTCGGTATGGGGCTGGGAAGCTTTTGTAAACAAAATGGATGTGAAGAATTTTATTATGTCTTGCCAGCCATAAATTTTTTTACAGTTGGATTCCCAAGAAATATGCAAGATTTCGGATATATTCTAGGCGTTGCTGCAAATTATATACCAGAAGTCATCCAAATGTATTATCAATAATATCCTTAGTTATTCCAAATAAATTCCAGCCAACCCCGGCCTAGCCTTTTTGGCCTTGTTTTCTGGATCATGCTTGTCAGATTCATTTGTCGCCCAAACCTCAACTTCTTTGCCAATCACCTCACTGATTGCGGCAACATCTACATTCTCTTTTTCAAATGGCATAACATATAAGAAAACTTTATTTTTGTCGGCAAACTTTTCAACAATTGGTTTTATTTGTGCAATTATTTTTTCATTAATATCATTGCTCGAAGATTCTTTTTTCTTCAGTTTGTTCTTATCTACTTTCGGCCACTCTGCTGAAGAAATAAAATCCTTATTCCCAAGCGTTTCCCAAAGCTCTTCTGTTGTGTGTGGGCAAAATGGATTTAGTAACTTTAATGCTTTTTCAACAGTATCTTGACTGCACTGCCCCGTGCCAATTATTAAATCAAATAACTCTCTAAGTTTAATAGTCGCTTTTCTGTATTCTAGCTTTTCAATTTGCTCTGTAATATCTTTAATAGTCTTATTTAATTTTATAACAACTTCTTCAGTATCTTCCCCAATTTTTACATTCTCTGTTAGGTTTACTATTTTGTTTATGAATCTAAGGCTACCTTGAATACCTTCATTAGTCCAGTTAAATCCTTTATCTGGCGCAGCAACCGAAACTAAAAAGAATCTAGTTGTATCCACTCCATATTTTGCCATCATCTCTAAAGGCTCAATCACGTTTCCTTTGGACTTAGACATTTTCTCCCCCTTCTCGTCGTTAACCATTCCTTGATGGAAAAGCCTAGGGGTTGCTTCTCTAACATCAATTAGTCCCAAATCAGCCAAAAACTTTGTATAAAATCTCTCATAAATTAAATGCATACAGGCATGTTCTGCTCCGCCGATATAAAGATCAACCCCCATCCAGTGCTTTGCATTATCCTCAGAAAATATTTTCTTATTATTGTTTGG
>CAZAZO010000094.1:0-4265 GCA_964489675.1 Candidatus Woesearchaeota archaeon
CAACATTAAAAACGGCAGACGCAATTTTAATTGCAATGTGGGGAATAAATAATGAATGAAATAGAAATAAAGAATAAATTCTATTGGGAAATATATCCTCTTATTTGTTTAAAATGGACGACTATTAAAGCAGCAAAAATACAACAACTGTTTAAAATAAAATTGTTAATATTTAGCTTAGAAATTCATTTTTCGCTAGGAGATTATACAGGACTTACACTTGGAGCATATCCACTATATATTAAAATAGGAGCAGGATTTGATGGAAGCAGTAATTAAACGACTAATTTACCTAATACGAGAACTAGAAATTATCATTAAACTACTAAAAAAAGAACTGTAGGTGGTGTGGGGAGAGTTTTCTTCGTTTTTCTCTCCCCTAGTCCACTGCTTCTATTAATGTTTCAAATGGCTCGGGAGTTAATCGCTTCACATCTTCTATCATTTTGTCTGGCAAATCATTTCCTTTTAATAATGTTATTAACCAATTAGTAAACAATGTAATGATTGGTGGTGCAGCAGTCTGGATAATGTCTTCTAATTCATCGTCTTCATCCCAGTCTCCCATAGCAATATTATAAAGTAGTATTGCTGTACTAAAGAACAGTACCATTGGTGGGGACTCTAGACCACGAACACCCCTTGAAAGGTGCTTATGCTTAAATAGTATGCGTTTTAGTGACTTAACAAGTATTAACCCACCGCCTATTTCACCCGCATAAAGGATAAAGGATGAAAAAACACTGGCAATTAACCGAGTAAATATAACTTTAATAAACTGATTTGCCATTTTGTCTTCCGTAGACGCTCCCGCTGGAAGGTGAAACACCCCCCTTTTTGCAGCGCGTCCTGTCATGGATAAGGCTTCTAATGTGGCTCTTTTTATTTGTTCAGAAAGTTTATTTTCATCAAGAGAATTAATAAAATTAGAGATAACTTTGTGTTGCCTTTCTGTCATAAAATATGGATATGTTTTAAACAACCCAAACAGCCTGCCGCCTTCTCTAAATGCTGGTGGTAAATGAGCAACATTCATCCAGAATAGTGTCCCACCAACAGCATAGCGGGCTCTTTTAAGAGGTCCGTCTTCTAGTAATGCTTCTTTCCCCTTTGTTATATCAAGCTTTTCTCCCTGGGCATCTGCTAAAAAACTAACAATTGTTTGAAACTTTCGCATATATGCTTCTGTCCCCGCCATAGTAAAAATAGACTGTAGTGGTTTTGCTCCAAATGGGACCCATCTAATTGTGTGGTCTACTAATTGATTTATATATGTTTGCTCCAACTCTTGAGCAATGTATTTTATTATATCCTTTGCTCGTTGTACATCCTCTACCTGTCCCGTTAGAACATCAAACAACAATTCTTTACGGTGGCGAATTTCATCCAACATTTCTTTTTCTTCAAAAGAGCGGGCTCTTTTTGACATTGTTGATATTGTTTTTCGTAAAATAACATCAAGGCTGCTTTCATTAGTAGAAAACCACTTTTTTGGGTCTTTGTGTTTAAATGCCTTTAATAATGTTATTTTGAAATGAGGAGTAACAACATCATACCATTTTGGATAACCAGCGCCTAGTGCTAAAAGGTCAGTAAATGCAACCATCGGGTCTAAATTCCCAGTTGCTTCAATAACAATATCCCACTCTTCTTTTGTCATCGCAAACCAAGGGTCAGTTTCTTTGCCCTCCAGCCTCATAACTTTAAAAGCATCGAAGAACATCTTACTTCCCCAATCCATTAAAACAGCCGACATCTGGAAGGTATTTGTTACAGCAACGCCACTTCTTAATAACAAGTGTACCCAAAATTGGTTATGCTTAATAACAAGTCTTTCCAATTCTTTTGGCTTTAGTCCTTTTAACCAAGGAACTTTAAACTTATTTGCTACTTTTAAAATGCTATTAAAACTTATTAGTTCTTTCCCCATAAAGTTTGCACCGCCCTCTGGAGAACCAAGCACAAACCCAGCATAATCTAATAAATATTTTTGGACGGGGTCGCTTTCTGCTGAAGTTAGCGCTTTTAACAAGGCAATACGCACACGCCCAGCCTCCATTTGATAGGCTAAGTTATTTAAATATTTTACAATAGCGTTTTCAGTTTTGTCTTTTAACTTCCTATCAGTCCATGCTTCTCTTTTTTGCATAGCATGTACTTTCTGAGTTGTTCCAAGGGCTCTTTCGT
Organism: Candidatus Woesearchaeota archaeon; assembly: GCA_964489675.1. Classification (GTDB taxonomy): domain Archaea; phylum Nanobdellota; class Nanobdellia; order Pacearchaeales; family GW2011-AR1; genus JAGVXH01. Next base: position 2,188 of record CAZAZO010000094.1, read on the forward strand.
CTTCTTCGATAGTTGTCTTCCCTATGAGGGAGCGTATCATATAATCAAATGTATCTTTTTGCTCTTTTAGCTTATTTCTTCTTTTCTCTTCAGAGTCAATCCTTTCTATTGCTACTGATTTTTCTACATCATTTGCATCTTTATCCATTAATACAGCTTCATAGTACGCTAAATCATTTTCTGCCTCATTAAATCGCTGTACTGTTCTATTATGTGCGGCTTCTAACATAGTAAGAATGGTCATCTTGCTATATTGAGAGGGCATGTGTAGCGCTTTCCTGCTAACAAATAGGCTTGGAATAAGATAGTGTGAGTCGGCAGCTTTCTCAAATGACATAAACTGCCCCTCCATGCCAGTATTCAAAACCATCATAACTTCTTGAAGCGCCGCTTCATAAGCCTCTTGACGGTCAGCTATGGGAATAGTAGCCATACGTTTTTTAATAGCCAAATCTTTCCATGTATTAAACTCATCCCGCATTTCACCTATATAATTAATTTCTTCTTCGTATATTCTTCCATCTAATTCACGCCACCTATCCAATGCTTCAAATAAAGATGATAGTATTTCCGCAGACGGTTGGCTATCTCTATAATGAAAATCAGCCCACTTAGAAATTGGACTCCCCTTATAGTCTAAAAAAGCCTTATCTGTTTGTGCCGTAAATAATCCTGTTTGCAGTTTATTAACAGGCATTATTTCTTTCATTCTTGTGTTAAATCTTTCCTTTTGTTTTGTCCGCAAATTGTCCTTTTTTCCATCTTTTGATAAAGCAACAAAAGCAGCCATATTATCCCCCTCATCGGGGATGACAAAACTAACCCAAACCTCAGCATCTGGGGGAAGAAGGTCTTCCCTCTCTCTATTTTGGTTCAATTCTTGTACCTCATTACGGTCAAGAACAACAAAAACTGTTCTAATTGCCTTACCGTCTTTGCCTACTATACTATGAACATTCCAACTAGTATTATAATGTTTAAAGAACTTTTTCCCAATACCAGATTCTGCCCACGCATTAAAAGCTTCCCATGTTTGTGGGATTGACATTGGGATAGAGTACCGCGTTTCTCCATCGTCCCCCATCTCCACTAATAATTGTTCTATTTCATTAATAGAGAAGCCTTGTTTTGTCGCCTCCTGTCGTAATTTTCTAAAAATATTAGAAACAGTATTGCTTGATGAATCTATTCCATGTATAAATTTATGTGCTATTCTTCTTGAGCGTTCAATAATAGAAGAGCCCCTATCTACCAAATTAAGCATAAAACCAGTTGGGTCTTTTTTTGCAGCGAATCTTAAAGGGTTTAAGAAAGAGCCTTCAAACTTATTTATTTTGCTATTATTTTCACGAGAATCATACTGTTTAAAAAAGTTAAAGATACTTGTTAATGTGGGTTTATCCCATTCTTCGGGATGTTGCTGTTCATATATCCCCCCAAATTGGATGGACATCATTGTCTCATACCTAAGAACAAATATATCTTGCGGAAGCATTCCCATTGTCTCATTTATCATTTTCTCTGCCTGTAATTGCAAATATTCAAGCAATTTTTTATGAGCCCTATATCGGGTTTTCTCCTTTTGTTGTGCTTTTTGCCTGTTCTTCCCTTGTTGCTTTATCCACGCCCCCTTATTAAGACTTGGAACTCCAAAAACTCTAGTAAATCCATCATAGGACTCTACTAATGCAGCTTGAATAGCGTCATTTACAGCTCTATCTGTAGCACATTTTTTCGCCATTTAACATTCCCCCTCATTTATTTGTTTCCGCTTGGTATTTAATCGCTGAGCGGCGGTAACAGGCACATTAGATGCTGTTCTTTTGTTCTTTCCAAATTTATTCATATATTCCATATACGTTTGTGGGTGCATTAGTTTTGTAGGCGGCAATGTCCACGCATCCTGGACTTTGCTTTTAATAATAACACCCTCTTCTTTTAATATTTCTAACTGAGTTATTTGTTTGCTAAGGACTCCCCTCAACCTTTTTAATTTCTCTTCTATTACTCCCACAGACTTGGATTGTTTGGTAGGTTTCCAAACACCTGTGTTGCCTTGTCTTTCATAACCATTTTCA
>CAZAZO010000095.1:0-4177 GCA_964489675.1 Candidatus Woesearchaeota archaeon
CAAATATAAAGATGACGAGATACTTATCCTGGAAGTTGTAGATGGCATCAAGGATATCACTGTAATCACAGACATAGATCTATTGAAAGAAAACAAACTATATTCTTTACATGATTTTGATTTGGGATTTTTCCTCAAACTGATGAAAGAGATGAAAAAAATAAAAAAAATTCGTGTCATAGGCATACCAATAGATTTTGATCTGGAAAAGACAAAAAAGAACCTAGAGAAAATAAAAAGCTTTATATAATTCTTCAGTGTCTTTTTAACCTATGGGTAAGTTGCTGAAAAAAGAGGATTTCTTGAAGTTCTTAGAAAAGCTCAAAAGCAGAGGAGACCTGATTGCTCCTGTTAAGAGAGATATTCTAAGATTTGAAAAAGTGACAGATCTTAAAGAAATCTGCTTTGACGGCCTTCCTGTTTTTCCCATAAAAAAGTTTTTTCTTCCTCCTAAAGATGAAATATTTTCTTTCAAATTCAATAAGATCTATTATCGTAAAAAATTTGGCGAGAGGATAATCTTTGGAGCTAGATTATGTGATGTAAATGCATTGGACAGATTGGACAAACTTTTCCTCAATGAATATCCGGATGAAACCTATAAAGAACGAAGAGAGAAAACAACAATCATCTGCGTGGCTTGCATAAAACCTGTAGATGAGCACTGCTTCTGTAATTCAATGAAACTCGAGAATTGCTTTGATCTTTGCATCAAGGAAGTTGAAGGTAACTACTATATTGACATTGGTTCAGAAAAAGGCAGAAAACTAGTTAGCAAACTGAATGATTACAATTTCAAGATACCCAAACCTAAGTGTAAAAAAGAGTTGAAAAAGGATATCAAGGATGAACATTACGAAAGCTCGGTCTGGCAGAATGCCACTGAAGACTGTTTGCGCTGTGCAAGATGTACAAACATATGTCCTAGCTGCTTGTGTTATGATGTTATGGATGAGACAAATCTCGAACTTAAGGAAGGTAAACGAGAAAGAACATGGGATTCCTGTCAACTAAAAGGTTTTACAAGAGTAGCTGGAGGATTTATCTTTAGAGACGATCGAACTGCAAGATTCAGACATCGAATCTTCCATAAGCTAAAATACTTCAAGGATCAGTTTAACAAACATATGTGCGTTGGATGTGGAAGATGTATAAGACATTGCCCAACTGGTATTGATTTTGTAAAAATAGTCAATAGATTAAAATGAGCATAAAAATATTAGAAGCAAAGATAGAAAAAAAGACCAAACAAACAGAGGACACTTATTTGTTCAGGCTGTTACATCCTATTCAGCACGATCCTGGCCAGTTTGTCCAAGTTTCTGTATTGGGCATTGGAGAAGCACCAATCTCTATCTGCTCGTATTCAAACAAACACATAGAACTTGACATAAGGGAGGTTGGTAATGTTACAAAAAAGCTCTGTACAATGGAGCCTCCTGAAAAGATGCTGATAAGGGGACCTTATGGCCGTGGCTACCCTATGAAAGATATGAAAAACAAGAACCTCATAATTATTGGTGGGGGGACTGGTGTTGCACCATTAAGAGGTGTAATCGAATATGTCAAAGAACATAGAAGGACCTTTAAAAATGTACACATATTCCTAGGATTCAGAGATCCTGAAGATATTTTATTCAAAGAGGACATAAAAGAATGGGGAAAACTGTTTGAGGTCCATCTAACAGTAGACAAAGCACCTTCTGACTATAAAGGCAATATAGGACTTATCACTAAATTAATAGAAGAAGTCCAACCACTTTCAAGAAACTCTCTTGCCATAACCTGTGGACCACCCATCATGATAAAATTCGTCATAAAACTACTAAAAGTCTTAAAGTTCAAGAACAGCCAGATATACATAAGCCATGAAAGACATATGAAATGCGGTATCCAGAAATGTGGACACTGCATGATAAAAGGCCAGTATGTATGCAAGGACGGTCCTGTGTTTAGATATGATAAAATTGGAGAAGTAAAAGAATAAGATGGCATCTATCACAAACGAATTATTTGGGAAATCAATCGTTGCACAAAAACCCAAGATAGCGATTCATAGTATTACAGGTTGTGCTGGCTGTCAACTTACCATATATTTTCTAGAAGAGCTGCCAGAATTGCTAGAGCATATTGATCTAGTGGCAGCACCCATGATCAAAGAGGAAAACTCAAAAGGCCCTTATGACATCACATTTATGGAAGGATCTGTTGTTTGTGAAGAAGATCTTGAACGTCTTAAACAGATTAGGGAAAAAACCAAGATTCTCGTGGCTTTTGGAACCTGCGCTTGTACGGGCAACGTCCAAACCATGAAAAATATCATGGACCCTTTAGAGGTGGAAAAAGCAGTCTACAAGAAGAGAAAGCATCTCAAATCGATAACCCCTACACCACTTCATACACATGTCAAGATAGACTATGCTTTAAGTGGATGCCCTCCAGATAAAATGGAGATCCTCAGAATCATAAAAGATTTTTTAAACGGAAAAAAACCTGCAGTCTATGAGAACCCTGTCTGTGTTGAATGCATAAAAAAAGAGAATTACTGCCTACTAGAACAAGACAAATCCTGTCTTGGCCCTGTCACAAGAGGTGGATGTGATGCGCTTTGCCCATCTATAAATCATGGTTGTACTGGATGTCACGGATTAAGTGAGGACTGCCATCTTAATCCCCTTGAAGAATTATTGAAAAAAAAAGGACTTACAATCAAAGAAATGAAAAACAGGATGACCAAATATGCGTCATATCAATTAATTGAAAATGAGCAAAAAAATAACCCTGAACCACATAACTAAAGTCGAAGGCCACGGTTCGTTGAATGTGGAAATAGAAAGAGGAAAAGTAAAGAAATGTGAACTCATGGCTATTGAAGGCGCTAGATTTTTTGAAGGGCTGGTTAAAGGTAAAAAGTATACCGAACTAAAAGAGATTACATCCAGGATATGTGGTATCTGCAGTTGCTCTCACACTTTAGCATCTATCTCTGCCACTGAAAATGGACTCGGTGTTGAGGTTAGCGAACAAGTCATCTTATTAAGAGAATTATTAGCAATAGGAGAAAGGATCCGAAGCCATGCAACGCATCTATATTTCCTGGCTTTACCAGATTTCACAGGACATGAATCTGCGATTGCCATGGCTAAAAACTACAAAAAAGAGTTTGCAAGAGCCCTTAAGCTTGTACAACTTGGCAACAACATTGTTGAAATGATTGGGGGCCGAGAAATGCATCCTGTTTCACCAGTTATTGGAGGATTCACACATATTCCTGACAAAGAAAGTTTTCAGAAAATATTGCAAAGACTAAAAGACTCAAGAGACGATGCAATACGGACTGCTAAATTATTTTCCTCAATAAAAGTACCCTCATTCGAGCGAAAAACAGAGTATCTATCTTTGAAACAGACAGATGCATTCCCACTTAATACTGGCAGGATTGTTTCAACCAAAGGATTGAATTTCGACTCCAAGTCTTATACTCGATTTATCCAAGAATACCTGGAAGATTATGCAACAAGTAAATTTGCAGTTAAAAAAGGGAAAGGATATATGATTGGGGCTTTGTCACGTGTAAACAACAATGTCAAATTGTTGACAAAAACAGCCGAAACCCTTTTTATGAGCAAAAAGTTAAGTACTCCAATCTACAATCCCTTCATGAACAATCTAGCCCAGGCAGTTGAGACAGTTCACTGGATAGAAAGGTCTATTGAAATACTAGAACAACATTCTTTCAAAAAAGAAGAACGGTCTAAAATTAGATTAAAAGCAGGCAGAGGAGTTGGTGTTGTTGAAGCACCAAGGGGTCTTCTATTCCACGATTACACCTATAATTCTCAAGGTGTGCTAGAAAAAGCGAACATCATAACACCTACCGCCCAGAATCTCAGAAACATGGAAGATGATATAAAAGCATATCTTCCCACCCTATTGAACAAGAAAAAAGAAGATATTGTTCTGGATATTGAAAAACTAATAAGAGCATATGATCCCTGCTTTTCCTGCTCCACACATTTTCTTAAGGTAGATTGGAAAGAATCATAAGCGTTCTAAGGTTTTATGACTTCTAAATAATTAAAAGGTTTAAAAAAATTTATAAAAGCTGTTGAATTTCACTCGAGCAATAACAATAGATTAAAATATAAGGAGGGTGATCACTTTGAAAAAAAATAAG
>CAZAZO010000096.1:0-4154 GCA_964489675.1 Candidatus Woesearchaeota archaeon
GCACGAAACCTGGATGATTAAGCGAAGTTTAACAAATAAGATTACAACTCCATTCATAGATGAAATCTATGAAACAGCAATAAAAGCTGGAGCTTTCGGTGGGAAGTTGTTAGGTGCTGGAGGAGGGGGATGTATTTTGTTTTTTGTGGAGCCAGAACTCCAGCCTAAAGTGAAAGAAAAATTGAACAATTTATTATATGTGCCATTCAAATTCGAGAATTTAGGTAGTCAAATAATCTATTATTCACCCCAAAATAATTTTTGATAACGTGATGAACATGCCTACTAATTTAAGAGAAATAGATGTTGTTATCCTCTGCGGAGGATTAGGTAAGAGACTGAGACCTGTGATTAAGGAGCAGCCGAAGGTATTAGCAAAAATAGGAGAAAAGACATTCCTGGATATTCTGATAGATAATCTGCTAATGCATGGATTTAAAAATATAATTCTAAGTGTTGGCTATCTGAAAGAGCAGATTAAAAACCAATTTAATTTTGATTACGACCCAAAATATGATTATACTATCACATTTTCTGAAGAAGAAGAACCTTTGGGAACAGGTGGCGCCTTAAAGAAAGCGAAAACATTGATAAGAAGCAATCCCTTTATGGTTATGAATGGAGATTCATTCTGTAAAGTTGACCTCAGAAGTTTTATTGATTTCCACACAGGAAAAAAGGCTTTGCTATCTATGGTTTTGGTACGTTCAAAAACGGCTCAAGATTATGGAAGCGTCACCCTGGATGATTCACAGAGAATAACCGGCTTCAACGAGAAGATTGTTGGCAGAAGCGAAAACATAATAAATGCTGGAATATATCTTATGGAAAAAGATATTTTCTCCTATATGCCTAAGCAAAACATGTTCTCTCTGGAGTATGAACTGTTCCCAAAAGTCATTAACAATAGATGCTATGGTTTTTTAACTGAAAGTGAATTGATAGATATCGGAACGCCAGAGAGATATGAGAAAGCAAAACACTATTTTGCAAAACTCTTATGAGGAAAAGGAAACAGCTACCGAGCAAGTCTGTAGGAGATTTGAAATAATCAACGATAAGATAGCGGAAAATAGGAAATGATATGAAACCTTTATTATCACTTGTTACATCCGCACGAAATGACAATTACATGGGAAATTCCAATTGGAGGTTTGAGACTACTATTAATTTTATTGCGGATAAGTTGGCCAAGATTGGAAAAGTACAGGATGTTGAATTTATAGTCACTGATTGGGGCAGCGATATTCCATTACATACTGTTTTATCCCTGACTCAGGAAGCACAACAAATCTCTAGATTTATATTAGTACCTTTCTCTTTAGCTAAAAAGATTAACAGAGATTCCAGCTTTGCTGCTACAATAGCGATTAATGTTGGTATAAGACGAGCCCAAGGAAAGTTTATCTGTTTGACTTGCGCTGATGTTATTTGGTCGGAGGAATTCTTACAACGTCTCTTCGATATTCTGTCTGGTAAATACGAAATTGGGCAACCTCTCAAGAGGATTTTTTTTGTTTTTAGTCGCAAGAACGTACCTATAGAGATAGTAAATCAAAGCCCATGCTTAGAAGATCTAGACGGATTTATTCAAGAAAATGGCGATAATCTAACTATTGATAATCTTGATCCTTATTTCCTTGCACCTGCAGGTTCTTTAATGATGCATAGAGAACGGTGGTATGGATGTCATGGTTGTGATGAAAAACTTATCTATTGGGGTTGGAGTGATATAGATCTTGTCTTACGAATGCGTCTAAGGAACTACTTTTGTATAAATATGGGTAAAGAACATGATATGTATACTTATCATCTCCAGCACTACAGTTCTGGATATACCCCCCCAAAATGGAACCCACAAGTTTTCAATCCATTTGTCGTAAACGATAATAATTGGGGGCTTGCAAATTATCAATTTGAAGAATTTCCTCCTACCACCACGCCATTAGATGTTTCTGGGGTTACAGCTACAAAGATCTTAAAAAACGACAAGCATTATTATAGAATAAAGCATCTGTTAAACCTGATGAAATTTGCTTGTAGTAATATGAATCGGAAAAATCTAAGTTTAACAATATCAACCTTGATAAAAATGTTGGTGTTCAGTCCGGAGGGAACTATTGAGAGGAAATTATATTTTTATTTAAGGAGGGTAAAAAGAATCGGTCGGGGTCTCCGCCGTAAAAAAGATGAAACAAAACAAATGTAAGTATCCCACCACATTTTACTACTATAATTTTACCAGCAGATGGAGATATTATCTTGAGCGTATTAATGAGCGTATTAAACAGAAACTTGGGCTAAAAAGAAAGAAACTTAATTTGCCCGACGGTAATATGTATTATGCTGATTTTTTACAGGCGATTAATGATAGTTGTGAATATTCAGATATAGATCTAACAAAATTTATTTCATATTATGCCAATCATAGCAATTGGGTCGAAGAACTATGGAAAACTGTTGATGGTGACCCTGATAAATTCCATGCGAAGATAGTAGGAGAAGAAGGTCGCAAAAGTATTTGCGCAAATTGTGTCTTTTCATTTTCAGTAAAATATAGCTATGATGTAATATATAGCTTTTTGTCTGTAGTTAATAAAAATATTAAATGTTGTGATTACGGTTGTGCTAATGCTAGTATTAGTTTTTCAATGCTCTTAAGGGATAAAATATCTTTCCTGACTATGTGTGACATATATCATGAGCACGCTGAATTTATCAAATGGAGAATAAAAAAGTATAATTTAGAGAATAAAGCTGTTTGGAAAGATGTTCGTTCAATTACAGATTATGATGAATATGATGTTGTCATATGTTTTGATGTGTTAGAGCATTTGAAAAATCCCACCGAAGCGCTTAAATCTAAGTTGTATCCTATGCTTAAGAAAGGCGGACTACTAATTTTACAGGCGCCTTGGGGTGGACAAGTTATGGGGCATTTAGATGAAGCAATCTTTGATTTTTACAGAAATGGTGGCAGAAAGTTTCTAAGAAAGAATTTCAAGAAGATTTATGCTATGACTTCTCTTGATATATCAGGAATTTGGGTAAAAAAATAGAATTGCTAAAAAGTGTTTATGAACATACTAAGGAAAATTGCAACTAACAGTGGGTTGTTGCTTATAAATAGAGTTGTCTCAAATGTAACTTTGATATTCGTATCCATATATTTAATCAGGTATTTGGGTAGCGAAGGATATGGTAGGTTTAGTATAGTTTTTGCGTATCTTTCTTTTTTTCAAATTATAACTGGATTAGGCATAGATACAATTGTAATCAGGGAGGTTGCTAAGGATAATTCTAAACAAAATTTATTAATTGGTAACGCCATAATCATGAAGCTTGTTTTTTCAGTTTTTGCAATTCTTATTTCGTGGGCTATACTACAATTCATGGGATATTCCAGTGAGATAAGAATTTTTATTTATGTAGCATCAATGAGTATGATTTTTAGCTTTAGCTCTATATATGTAGGACTTTTCAAGGCTCACTTTGAAGTAGCATATTATGCAATACCTGAGGTTGTTGTAAATCTTATTTTTTCAGGTTTAAAACTGTTACTTATTTTTTTGCAGGCTTCTATTATTCATTTTGTTTTACTGAAAACTATTCAGATAATTCCTCTTACAATAATTTATATTTATTTTTCAAAAAACATTAGTGAATTTAAGACATACTTTAAAATTGATTTCAATATTTGGAAAGAGTTACTTCGACATTCCTGGCCAATCTTTTTTTCGTCGGTTTTTGGTTCAATATTTCATAGAATTGATCAGATTATGTTGTTTAACATGATGGATGATAAATCTCTTGGATTGTACTCTTCTGTTGTAAAATTGACAGAAAATCTAAATATTATTCCAACCGTATTCATGGTTTCAGTATTCCCATTATTATCTTCAACTTTCGTAGAATCAAAAGATCAATTTGTGAAAGTTTATAATCTGTCGTTCAAGTATATGAGTATAATCATCATTCCAATAGCTTTTGGGACAACATTATTGTCTGAAAGATTAATTAATCTTATCTACGGAAGTGATTTTATACAAGCTTCTGGTGCGCTTTCAATTTTAATATGGTCTGAGATATTTGTCTTTTTGGGTGGTGTAAACAGTGGTGTTTTTACGTCAGCAGGTCTGCAAAAATATATTTTT
>CAZAZO010000097.1:0-4113 GCA_964489675.1 Candidatus Woesearchaeota archaeon
GACTTTAACCTAAAGAAATGGATCAATTTGGGTTTATAAAGCTTGTGCTGTGTATTTGTGGCCTGGATTACAATAAAGCTTATAAAAGGAATTTTTTAGAAAAATAAATGAAAAGAAAAAGTCTAAATGAAGGGGGCTATGGGGCTGGTCAAATACTGGCGGGCAACAGTCTCCCAAGGCAAATAGATGGCGGGGTTGCAACAGAAATAGTTGGCATGGGTATGGCTGAAGATTTTGGGATTGCGGCCAGGGATACGTATTTTGAAGAACCTCGAGCTTCGGAAGTAAGAGTTGCTAGATACACCAAGCCTCCTATTAGGAAGAAGCACACCTCTCCTAGGTGGTAATTCTATTAATTGCACTGCGAAAAGCTTATAAGAGAAAAATTTTCTAAATTTATATGCCAAGAAAACCATCAAGAACTGAAGGGCACCTCTATGGTCAAGTTAGGGCAGGAAATGCAATACCTTATAACTTTGGACTCACAATGGATTCTAAGAGATCAAGGGGGCGTGGCCAAAGAAAATCTTCAGAAGAGGAAGGGCCCTATAGAATAAGAGTATCAAGATATGACAAAGGGGAAACTGTATTTAGAAAAGATTATATGTGATATCAATTTTAGACGATTTTGGTGTTTTAGTACAATAAAACTTATAAAAGAAAAATTTTAGATATCCTAATGGCAAGTAAAACAGATCATACAAAGGGAGTAGAAAGGGGACAAGACTATGTGGGGAAAGGCATGCCTAAGGGAGTAACAAACTCATTTGTTGAAATGTCTGCAAAAGACTCAGAGTCAAGGCCCTGGAGGTCTCATCGAAGAGTTGTTAGAGTAGCCCACTACTCAGGAGACAAAACAGAATATACAAATCACGGCTGACAACAAGCCCCCAACCCTAATCTTATAAATACACTAACCCTATCTTAAACATGAGAGAATTTATTTATTATTCAAAATCTGCAGTTACTGCTGGCAATTTTATCAAGGATGATTTGATGAAGGCTGGTAGGATGGATATTGTTTGTAATGTAATTATTTCAACATTTTTTATATCAAATGCAATGAGGGATGACGTTAGGCTGCATCTTATTTTTGATGGACCACCAAAGCCACCAAGACACTTAGTGCTAGAATCTAATAATGAGATGCCAATTTCAAAGAAAGATATTGCAGGATTAATTAAGAGGTTATTGTATAAATCTCCTGAAGAAGAAGGATTAAAAGAAATTATGCCTGGGTGTTTTGCTGAGAAAAAAAGTTTTGAGCATCTTGTAAAAGAATTAGACAGCGAGGGTAAGAATGTGTTTTTGCTAGATGGGAAGGGGGAAGATATTAGAAGTTTGGATATGAAAGGAAATGAGGTTTATATCATAGGTGACCACGATGGGTTCCCCAAGGATAAGAAAAGATTCTTGAAAATGATTGATAAAATATCTGTTAGTCCGAAGACCTTATTTGCTAGCCAGGTTATAACGATTATAAATAATGAGGTTGACCGAAGTTTATAAAAACCCAAACTTCTTTTTATAAAAATGAAATCAGCTGCCAAATTTGTAATACAAGGAACTGTTCAAGGTGTATTTTTTAGACAATTCATAAAGGAAAAGGCAGAGCTTTTGAAGCTTACTGGTTTTGCAAGAAATTTAACCAACGGGAGTGTTGAAGTAATAATTGAAGGTGATAAAGATAAAATCGAGATGTTTGGAAGATTCTTGCAGGAGGGGCCTGAGCATTCCAGTATTAGAAACTTGCAGTTTGAAGAGAGGAAATGGTCAGGTGAATTTAAAGATTTTAAGATATTGAGGTTTTAGTTGTTTTATTTTTGATTGCCTAAGATGTCTTTCAGATATATAATCCCATTTTCTCCCCCTACTAATTAAGGGGATATAAATGGAGTTAAGAAAAAAAGACTAGTTAAAAAATATTTTCCATTGACCCTCAAAACCCTTAAATACACTTAATTCTAAAAATAATTATGGAAGAAGCACGGGGGCGTGAGGCTCAAATCATTAATGAGAGAAAGAAAAAAATACAAGGGTTAAAAGATGAGGGGGTAAATCCTTACCCATCTAGATTTGATCTTCAAGAAAAGAGAACCTTGTCAGAAGACATAAAAAAGGAATTCGGGAAACTAAAAAACGAAGAGAAAACGGGAGAAGAAAGGGTGGTTGCTGGTAGAATTATGACTAAGAGAACATTCGGGAAACTAAATTTTATTTCACTTCAAGACCAAGCTGGCCTAATTCAAATTGTAATTCAAAAAGGCGAAAGCCCTGATAGTGCGGTAACACAACTTAAACAAATAGACTCTGGAGATATTGTTGCGGTTAGGGGTGCTGCGATGAAAACAAAGACAGGAGAAATATCAATCCTGGCTGAGGAAATAACAATCTTAACAAAATCTATTCTCCCCTTACCAGATAAGCATAGCGGACTGCAAGACAAAGAGGAAAGATATAGGAAAAGATATCTTGATTTGATTATGAATCCCGAGATAAGGAATGTATTTTCAATAAGAGCAAAGGTGATTTCTGCCATAAGAGAATTTTTGGTCAAAAAAGGATATGATGAAGTAGAGACTCCAGTACTTCAACCAATTTATGGGGGAACATCTGCGAGGCCTTTTGAGTCTAACCTTAATGCTCTAGACATGAAGGTTTATATGAGGATTTCAAATGAGATGTATCTAAAAAGACTTATCGGTGGCGGGTATGAGAAGATATTTGAATTTTCAAGGGACTTTAGAAATGAGGGAATAGATGCAACTCATAATCCTGAATTTACCCTAATGGAGACAATGTGTGCGTATGCTGATTATACAGAAAATATGGACCTTGTAGAAGAGATGCTTGAATTTGTAGCCAAAGAGGCGACTGGCTCTACAAAAATAGAATACCAGGGGGAAACAATAGACTTAAAGAGACCATGGAAGAGGATGACTCTAAATGAATCATTAAAGAAGCTTGCGAAACTAGATGTGGAGAAAATGTCTGATGATGATTTGAAAAAGGAATTAAAAAAGCACAACATAGATGTACCTATATTCAAGAGAGGAGTTGCAATTGAGGAACTATTCGGAGAACTTGTGGAACATCAACTTATTCAGCCCACCATAATTTATGATTATCCGTTTGAAACCTGCGGTCTTGCGAAGCCAAAGGAAGAGGATCCTAATTATACCGAGAGATTTGAACCATATATTAATGGCTGGGAGATTGGAAATGTTTATTCTGAGCTAAATGATCCGCAAGTGTTGGAAAATTACTGGAAAGAACAAGAAAAGCAATTAAAGCAAGATGACGAGTCTCAAAGACTTGATGAAGACTTTTTAAACATGCTAAAAGTTGGAATGCCTCCGACTTCTGGGGTAGGAATTGGTGTTGACAGACTTGTAATGCTACTTACAAATCAACCATCCATTAGAGATGTGTTGCTCTTCCCTTTTATGAAGCCCCTAGAGCAAGCTGACTCTAAAAAAGATGAGAAGAAAAAGAAATAATTTTTTATTCTAAAACTAACTTAACTACATTATTTTTCAAATCGTACTCTTTTGTGCTACTTTTTAATCTGAATTCAACTTCCTTTATGTTTCTTGATGAAAGATGCAGATTTTCAATGCTAAATGATGTAATAACCCCTGAATCTATGTCGTTTAATTGAAACACGTCTTGCTTTTTGCCATTCCCATAAACTTCTAAATTAACACCTGAGGCTTCGATTAATCCCTCATTTGGAACACTGATGTTAAAATCTAAATAAGGGCCCGACTTTACCGCTGTTATATTTCCAAAATAAAGTTCTGACTTTGGCTCAACCGAATATAGCCTTATCATATCGTCTATAAAATCTTGGCCTAGCACTTGTTCACATGAAAAATAAGGATACAAAACTGATGACTTATTATCGACATGATCATATCCGAATACATGCATGAGTTCGTGAATTTCAACTATTGGCTCCGCGCACTTAACTCCCCTCTTGCTTTTGTACAAATCTTCATAAAGCATGATTTCACCTTGGATGATCAATGGATAAAGACTAAGATTTAGAAATTTGCTAGGGCCCCCTTCGCAAATTTCTAAATCTTAGTCTTTATCCATTGATCATCCAAG
>CAZAZO010000098.1:0-4109 GCA_964489675.1 Candidatus Woesearchaeota archaeon
AGATTAAATCCTCTGATGAATCCAATGTAAGCTCAACAATTGCAGCTCCTGTTAACGCCACCCCCAACAACAATAAAGAGAACAATGCCACAAATCCAACAAGCCCCGCCCCTTTATTCATCACACTCCCTTCCCCAAAATCATTCATTTTCTTTTTCCTCCAGAAGATTTAAAATTCAAATCATCTAAATGCTTAGAAACCAATCTCTCAATTCTTTTAGAAATCATAATATCATTTTCTTCACAATAATCACGAAACCTATCCCAAACCATATCGTTAACACTAAGCGTTACCTTTTTTTGCATGACACCCCCTCCTCATACAAAAAATATGAAACTTTTTCCCCAAAGTTACTTTTTTTTGCATAACTAATGTTACAATCACTTCTTTTTAAATATTTCCATAGAAATATATGCAAGCTATAGAAGTACTTTATTTCCATAGAAATAAAAATAAAATAAATCAAAAGCACCCTAACAAATCAAAATAGAAAACAGCCCCTATCCTAAATAGCTCTTTTTGTCCTCCAACCCCGCCCTAGCATTCTTCAAGTAACTCTTCTCAATCTCTTTATACCTCTTCTCCTCTCCTTCGCTAACGCTCGGACTTACCTTTTTCATGGCCTCATCAAAATGTTTCTTTTTTACTTTTTCAGACTCTATGTTCTCTCTTAAAGCCAACATTGCAGCTTCGCGTGCCAAAGACTCCAAATCTGCCCCTGTATATCCTTCTGTTTTTTTAGCCAAATCTTCAACCAACTTTTTCTTACCCTCAATTGGCATATCTTTTGTATGAATCTCTAAAATATTTTTTCTGCCCTCAATACTTGGAACCGGAACAAATACCAATCTATCAAATCTGCCAGGCCTCATCAAAGCTGGGTCCAACATATCAGGCCTATTCGTTGCTCCGATTACAATTACACTATTCAAGTCTTCAATGCCATCCATTTCTGCTAACATTTGATTCAAAACATTCTCAGTAGCTTTAGCCCCTGCACCATACCCACCCCTCTTTGACGCCAATGAATCAATCTCATCAAAGAACACAACACAAGGAGAAACTTGCCTCGCCCTTTCAAAAACTTTTCTTACAGCCTCCTCACTTTTCCCAACCCACATAGAAAGAAGACTAGGACCCTTTACTTGAATAAAATTAGCTTCACTTTCTTTTGCAACAGCCTTGGCCAAAAGTGTTTTACCAGTTCCAGGAGGCCCATAAAGAAGTATGCCCTTTGGTGGCCTAATCCCCATTTTTGTAAAACTCTTAGGAAACTTCAACGGCCATTCCACAGCCTCAGCTAAATCTTGCTTAACATTCTCAAGACCACCAACATCACTCCATCCAACATTTGGTGTCTCAACTAAAACCTCCCTCATAGCACTAGGCCTAACAACTCGAAGCGCATCATCAAAACTTTTCTTAGAAACTTTTAAACTCTCCAAAACTTCTGCAGAAACCTCTTCATCTTCATCTAAATTAAACTTATGAATATTCTCTCGAAGCACACTCATCGCAGCTTCTTTAGCCAAAGACTCTAAATCCGCCCCAACGAAACCATGTGTTTTTCTAGCCAACTCATCTAAATCAACCTCTTTTGTCGTAGGCATCCCCCTTGTGTGAATCTTCAAAACCTGAAGCCTGCCCTCTTTGTCTGGAACCTTAATCTCAACTTCTCTGTCAAACCTACCAGGCCTCCTCAATGCTGGATCAATCGCATTAGGTCTGTTCGTTGCTCCAATCACAACAACCTTCCCACGAGAAGCCAACCCATCCATCATGGTCAACAATTGACTAACCACTCTTCTTTCAACCTCTCCTTGACTCTCATCTCGCTTTGGAGCAATAGCATCTATCTCATCAATAAAAATAATTGAAGGTGAATTTTTCTGAGCATCATCAAATATCTCTCTAATTTTTTTTTCGCTGTCCCCATAAAACTTACTCATAATCTCTGGGCCGTTAATAACAATAAAATTAGCCTCACTCTCATTAGCAACAGCTCTTGCAAGAAGTGTTTTACCAGTTCCAGGTGGCCCGTAAAGCAAAACCCCCTTCGGTGGCTCAATCCCTAATTTAGAAAAAATCTCAGGCCTTTTCAATGGAAGCTCCACCAACTCTCTAACTTTTTTAACCTCTTCTCGAAGACCTCCAATATCCTCATAAGTTATATTAGGAACACTCTCCTCATTAATATCCACAGCCTTTTCACTCAAGTTAATTGTTGTATTCTCAGTCACAATACAAGCAGCACTAGGATTAGCATTAACAACTGCAAACCTTATCTGAGACATGGCTGTTGGAAATCCACCCATCCCCATTTGATTAAATACATCTCCAAAAAAATCTCCAAAATCCTCACTCATTAAATCCCTACGCCGCTGAGCACCACCAATAACAAGCAAGTCTCCCTTAACAACTGGTTTGCCCAGAAGTCCTCGCTTTAACCCTTCAGGATCCCCCTTAACCATAATCCCTTGTTGTGCTGGAGCAATTGTAATTTTTTTAGCCTCAACCACTTTGGCTTTACGAATCTCAATAAAGTCCCCAATCCCCGCACGAGCATTTTTCCTACTAATCCCATCAATCCTAATCATATCAGCCCCCCTGTCTGCAGGATAGGCTCTGTCCACCACACAAAAACTCTCACGCCCACCCTTAATCGAAATAATATCTCCCCTATCAACTCCCAACTTCTTCATAAAATCAGGATCAATTCTCGCAATCCCCTTATACGCATCATCTTGCAAAGCCTCAACCACTCTTAGCTTAACAACAGAAGCAGCAGCCTTGTCTTCAGAATCTTTTTTCTTAGCAACCATTATCTTCCTCCGTCTTAAAAACTCTTCTTTTATTTTTTTCCGGATTAGCAGAATCTGAAAATTCCTGAACATGATAAACAGGCTTTCCATTTCTAACAACCCTTACTTCCTTAGTGCTGACAGTTCTAGAATTCTCATTCTTCTCCTCATTTAATTCCTCATATTCACTTTCCGGCGTATTAAACATCAAATTAAGCTGCCCTGCCTTTTGAAAAGAAAGTTTAACCATGTTGTCCACCATCCTTTCTTGTTCTTTCATGAAGTCAACTATTTCTCTAGGAATAGAAACAGCATAAGAGTTGCCCACCATCCTCATCTTAACCTCAAAATCCTTTTTCTTTAATCTAATAAAATCCTCATACTCTCTTCTGTCTTCTGGATGCAAAATCTTTTCCCCACATTTCTTACACTCTAAAACACGAAGATTAAAACCATTTTTACTAACTAGGCCCTGCTGCATCTTCTTATTGCACTTCTCGCAAAGTATTGTAGCATCAAATATATCCTTCATTTTAACTTGCTGAAACATGCCTCCTCGGAATTTACTGTCTTTGGCGAGAACGAAGTTCGAGAATAAGGGTGGGTACGAGCCTGCGAGGCTAAGTGGATATAATAATAAATTCCGATTGACCCGCAAGTGTTGACCTTCATGTGTATACACACATATGTATACTATTTAAATGTTGTGGCAATATGGGCTTTGCACATAAAGTCTGTGCCCTAAAAATTTTTAGCGATATATTATATATAACTGTTAATTAGAATCCACTTCCTCAATCTTATTATATAAATTAAGCAACTTTTTATACAAGACGGGATCATTCATTCCATTAGACCCATAAAGCTCACTAGCTCGTCTATAATTCCCTTCAGCTAAAAATAATTTCTTAGATTTTAAGTGAAGATTGCCCTTCTTTATTAAATCCTCAATTTGACTAATTACTTTCTTATTTTCTTTAGCTACATCTTTCACCGTATTCTTTCGCTCTTTTTTCTTCAGAGTAGTTTTATTTAATACCGAGACCATATTTTTTTTACGCCTGGAAACAATCGATAATCTTGTAAAGAAAACAAAAATCACAACAATACTCACAAAAACAATAAGCGCGAATACCCCCAAAAGCAACGCCTTATTTTTAATAATCCAATCACTAAAAGAAAATGGGCTTAAACTTTCAACACCAGAAATACCATCCACATCATTATCCACATCATTAGATTGTTCGATCTCCCCACTTCCCCCACCGCCACCGCCTAAAGATGTATTTATTATGTTCGCAGCAGTA
>CAZAZO010000099.1:0-590 GCA_964489675.1 Candidatus Woesearchaeota archaeon
CGCACACGCAGACATGAGTGATAATTTTCATCCACCAACCCATGAAGATTTTAATAGAGTATTGCTAGAAGAAGGAACATTGTCCCCAGAAGACCTACTCATCATTGGCTGCACAAAAATTTATGACAACGAAAAAGAATTTGCCGAAGGAAAAAGCATCCAAATAATGGAACATGAAAAAATAGATCTTAACAAAGTAAAAGAATTCATCGAAAAACATGATTTAATTTATCTAAGTATCGACATAGACTGCCTAAGAAAAGCTGACGCCCCGGGAACTGGATATCCAGACGGCAAACTAAGCATGAACGAACTAATAAATTTCCTAAAAACTTTTGTCAGTGAAAAATTCAAAAGAATGGACCTAGTAGAAGCCAACCCAGATAAAGACGTTGACGGGATAACTATAAAGAGTGCAAAAAGAATAGTAGAAACACTTAAAAGTAAAAAAGACATTTAATTAATAACCCAAACGGGAAAAGAGTTCTGATAAGGAGATAAAAATGAACGGACCACAAAAGTTGCTCACTTGCGGATTAGCCACGACGATGATTGTTCTCAGTGGAGTAGGCGGGTATGTTCATGGAGTT
>CAZAZO010000099.1:600-4081 GCA_964489675.1 Candidatus Woesearchaeota archaeon
AAACAAGAGCACAGGCTGCAGAAAGACTCTATGTCCCATTTAAAAAAGAATATCTTGAGCTCTATAAACAGGGACACTCTACAGATCTTAGCTCACCATCTAGAGATTTATTAAAACTGCAATGGAAAGCAGCAAGGGAACAAGAGCGAAGAGACAATCTTCCTAGCCCTGATCCAGAAAAAGAACTTAAAACATTAGAGAGAATATATAGATTTGAAAAAGCCAGAGATTACACTGCACCACTCGGCACTGAGGAATTTGATTGGATGGAAGAACAGCTTAAGAGGCAAGCAAAATGAAAAGAGACAAAGAAATACCTCAAGCCGTGCAAAGGGTGTTTGATTCTGCCAATAGAGTAGACTACAGTGGAAATATACAGACATCTTCTAACACCATATACTATATTGATGGAGGAAGATCTCTTGGGATTCTAGCAACAGTAGGAAAAGATGGTGTAGCTTATCCTAGTAGTGGTCTTGATGACGATTCCCGAACCAAGGCAGTAGATAAGCTAAGGGCTCAATTTGAAAAAGATTCTATACCCATGGGTGGTATTTTTGTTAAGAAAAGAAAATAAACATATTATCTAATCACAATAATTCTTAAATAGGGAAAGACTGAAAATATTTTATGACATCAGACAAAGGCGACAGAAATCACGCAGAATATACTTCAATTACGGAACAAGAAATACAAGAAACCCTAGCCAGAACTTTATCCAAGGAGTATTATACATCAACCTTAACCTATGTTAGAAAATTAGCAGAAGCAGAAGACAAATGCGAGGCCGCAAAGGGATATGCCCACGAACTAAAAAAACTAAGAATTATAGCAGAAAGAGCAGGAATACCCATAAGAGATATAGAGCCTCCCGCATGCTACAGCCGAAGAAAAAATCTTGAGGCTATGGCCGGGCAAAATACTTCAGCTCGATCAGAATAAACCTTTTAAACTTCTAATAATATCTACTGTCAACCCAAAAAGGGAAAAGAGTTCTGGTGATGAGGGGAAATAAAAAATGAGAAAAGATACTGTGAGATATGTGCTAGTAAGAGAAGATCTTGAAGAATTGGGAAATTATCTTAAAAGTGAGGGATTTACTTTTGATATGCGATTTCAAGCGGGAGGCTGCGTACCAATTTTAGAAGATGATAAAAGCCAGGGGCACATAACCGCCCCATCGCGGACAGCAGCCATAAAACAAATGTCTGAAAGAGAGGGTCTTAAAACAGATTATATGTTTTTTATTGAAGGAGATAGCAGATTGGAGGAAGTAACACAGAGATATTATGAAAAAAACTCCTGTAGAGAGAAACATCCGAGAATTGATCGTCCGCAACCCTTTTAAACCCTTTTTTTTATCTATAATCATGCCTTTATTGGCTAAATGTTAACTAAATGAAATAATATAACATGGCGAAAGAAAAACCGATTATGAACGTTGTTTTTGTAGGACACGTAGACCAGGGAAAAAGTACTGCTGTAGGTAGAACATTTTTCGATGGTGGAGCAGTGTCTGAACAAGAGATGAAAAAGTTCAAAGAGGAAGCTGAAAAGCATGGAAAAGCAGGTTTCGAGTTTGCATATGTAATGGATAACTTGAAGGAAGAGCGAGAAAGAGGAGTTACAATTAACTTGTCTTATAAGAAGTTAATGACTCAAAACTTTGAAGTTACTATTATCGATGCTCCAGGCCACAAGGATTTTGTTAAAAACATGATCACTGGTGCCTCTCAAGCTGATGCTGCCTTCTTAGTTGTGGGATGTGAAGACGGAGTTCAACCTCAAACAAAAGAGCACGTATGGTTGTTAAGAACTATGGGTGTTAAGCACTTGGCTGTTCTAATCAATAAGATGGACGTTGTTAATTACGACGAAGCTAAGTACAACAAAGCTGTTGAGGATGTAACTGAAGTTATCAAGCAAGCAGGATTTAGTCCTGATTCTACTCCATTTGTTGCAGGTTCTGCATTAATGGGAGATAATATTGCTAATAAGTCTGATAAGATGCCTTGGTACAAAGGACCAACAGTCTTAGAACAGATCGATAAATTCCCAGCACCTGAGAAGCCAACTGGACTTCCAATGCGTATGCCAATCCAAGATGTTTATGACATCACTGGTATTGGAACAGTTCCTGTAGGTAAGGTTGAGACTGGAGTTATGAAAGTTGGACAAAAGATTATCGTCCTTCCAGGTCGAAGTGGTACTGGTATTGAAGGTGAAGTTAGATCAATTGAAGCTCACCACGAACAATTAACAGAAGCTGAGGCTGGTGACAACGTAGGTATTAACCTGCGAGGTATCGGGAAGAAGGATATGGCAAGAGGAGACGTTATCTGTGAAGCAGATAAAGCCCCTGCAATTGTCGGTGAATTTGAAGCTCAAGTAGCTGTAATTAACCATCCAACTGTAATAGCTAAAGGATACACACCAGTTTTCCACGTGCACACAGCACAAGTACCTTGTCAATTCGTTGAACTTAAGGCAAAACTAGACCCGGCAACTGGTCAAGTAGCTGAAGAAAATCCGGACTTCTTGAAAAATGGCGATGTTGCAATTGTTAAGATCAAGCCTGTAGGAAATCTAGTATTAGAATCTGCAGACCAAAACCCTAACATGGCAAGATTTGCTATCCGAGATGCTGGAGTTACTGTAGCTGCTGGTGTTTGTAAATCTCTTACTGCAAAAGCTAATTAAATAAATTTTTTATTTTGGAATTTTTTATTTTTAATTCCTATTTTCTCTTTTTTTGAATAAGAAAGCACTATATTTAAGTATAATAATAAATATAAATAGATCTTTGAATAATTATTTATGAGAAAATTAAAAAGACTCACTGAAAAAGTTCTTGCATTACCCGATACAAAAGAAGAAATAACATTTTACTATACCAGACACAATGACGGAACAGAAGAAGATCCCGATATTACGATAACTAGGTGTACTTTTGGCATAGATATTTCTCCTAGCGGCACATACAAAGATCTTGTGGTCAATATGTACAAAGAGGATGATGATGTTATATATGAAAGCGAAGAAAATATAAGAATTCCATTTATCGAGGATCCTGTGCTACTAGAACAGGTCTTAAGACACATAGGTAGGACACATCACTCAATGTATATCATAGAAAAAGAATAGCAATAGACAAAGATCCTCAAATAAGCTTAAGATAAATCCGTTCATATACAAGCTTAAAAAGAAAAACTAAAACTAATTAATATGGAAAACTATAACACAAATAGCACTGATCCCTCATATGGGGTAGAAACAAGCTCTTCTATTTACGAATCCCCACAGGAGCAATCCATGTACTCTTCTGGATCAGGAAAGTGCTCAGGTGGATGCAGAATTTGCACCGGCAGATGCAGAGGATAAACTCCACCACAATAATTCTTAAATACGCCCTCAGCACCCTTATTTTATGGCAATTAACGTACGTGAAACAACCCTAGAAGAAATTCAGGCCAGATTAAGT
>CAZAZO010000100.1:0-4040 GCA_964489675.1 Candidatus Woesearchaeota archaeon
GAAGCATCTGAACGGATCTTCTAACCGTAGCGTTTTGCAAAACAATACCAACAATTAAATACTCATAAAGAGATCCTTGATGTCCAGGCTTTAATCCTTTCCACTTTTTAATTACAGGGCCTAAAATCTTATCACTCTTAAATTTTTTGTAAAAATCAGATAAATCTAAATCTAAATTGTATTTGTACCTAATTTCCTCAATTAAAGAATCAACAAATTCTTTAGATAGTGGTTTATTGTAATAAATACTTAATTCTATCTTTGGCTTACTAATTGTTCCTATGCTTTGGAACTTTAATCCAAGTCTTTTGTTTTTCCAAAGCCAAGTCTGCCAACGAATACCTGATTCCCAATGATGATCATTAGAGGGAAAATGAGCAGGTTTATGAAATGTTGGATCAAAAGCGAACGGAGCTTTAGGAATCAGCTCCACTGATTTTACTTTTCTAAGCTTCATTATTCTCCAAATGGCTCTGAGATTTCTATAATGTTATTATCTGGATCTTTGAAATATGCTACAACCTGCCCCCAGTCAGTGGTTTTGGGACCCTCAAACACTTCAATGTTCTGAGATCTTAATTTTTCACAGAAATCTTTAACGCTTTCTGTTTGGAGACCAACTACCGCGCTACCACCAGAATTCATATGTTCTTTTGGAAACATAGAAACAGCATCTCCCTTTTCAAAAATAGCCAAAGAAGTTTCTCCTAATTTGAAATTAGCAAAATTACCATCTCGAGAATTAACCTCTAAACCCAAAATTTCTTTATAGAACCTTAAAGATCTTTCAAAATCATCTACTAATAAACAAATTGCATATAGTTTATCAAACATATTTTTAAGTTAATTATTATAAACTAATCTTATCAATAATCTTGAAATTAAAAAACAGCAAGGAATATTGCTGCATATAATTTTACAAATATTCGTCAAGCCTTTCTTAGCTAAAACCAAGCTCTCCGTCAAGCTATTGTCAAGTGGACCTGGTCGGATTCAGTTGGAACCGTTTTGTGGGGGAAATTGATGCTTTTCAAAAACTGTCCCCAATAAGCCAAAAACTATTTGTCTGAAATTTTAACCTCTAAACCATTGTCCTTAAAAAACTGCTTTGTATGTTTTTTCCAATTCTCATCTTTTCCTATCTGAATCACAAATCCGTCAAAAAAATCAATCTCTTTTCTTTCTAAATATGCTTTTCTGTCTAAATCACATCCATCTCCAAAATCCTCTATTCTGAAGCCATTTGATTTCATGAATTGCTTAAAATCATTCAATACTCCAAACCATTTTTCTGAAGAAAGAGGTTTCTTGAGTTGAACGCTGTAATGAGACGATTTTTCCATTGATTAATTTTAGCAAAGAATTCTAAATTAAAAAATACATGAGAATCATATATTTAATTAGTGGACCTGGTCGGATTCGAACCGACGACCTCCTCATTGCAAATGAGATGCGCTAGCCAGCTGCGCCACAGGCCCAGTGTGGGCGCGGAAAGAATCGAACTTTCTACCTCTTCTTTATCAGAGAAGCGTTCTACCAGTGAACTACGCGCCCAATTAAAATTATCTTATCAAACTAGAACCCTAAAATCAAGAAAACAAAAAAACCTAAAAAGGCTTTAATGTTTTTCGTTAACTAAAATTGCCCCGAACAGTCTCAGTTTTGGGTCTTGAGACCAATACCCTAGTGTTAAAAATAGAATTCTAGTTTTCAACTCTAATCGACTCTGCAATAAATGCAAAAAAATTAATTAATCCACGGGCAGCTTCCGCTACTCGTGCCTTGTTCATGTATTTCCAACGTTTCCGTTGGCACGGACTATATCTTCATCCAATATTTTTGAATATTGGAGCTAACATATAATGATGGGTTCTGCCACCATTCGTCCAAATAGGACTGAGTCTCTACGGGGTCAAGAAAAATATAAATTTCTCCGACTTCCCACGGTATTACCCATTCTTTAATTCTACCATAAAGAATTAGGGCTTCACCGTTATTAGTTAGATTTTTCATAGGGATTACTCCCTAAGGTTGCAACGTGTAGTTTACACCAACAACTTCTTCCTTCTTACTGGATCTACCTTAGGCCGCAACTAGTACGGATTTCGGGCATCCCCAGCTCGCTTGAAGTGATGGGCTATCGTCTTCTGTGAACTCAGAATTTACATCCCCGATCTTAAAATAGTTACATTGTAAAATCTCTTGCTTTTTATGTCTTTATAAGCAAGAACCGTACGTGCGGATTTCCCGCATACGGCGAGTCCTAATGCATCTTCTGCTTAATATTATATATTTTCAACCATCCTTTTTCTGTCAAATGCTCCTTTTTATTTACAAGAAGCATTGTCTGGCAAAAAAGATCAAAATCTTTTTTCCGTGACTTAATTTTAGGTTGATGTTTTTTAAAGAAAGGAATAATTGTTTCGTTAAGCTCTTTTCTGTTAAAAACTTCATAACGATAACAGTCTTGATGATTCTTTCTTTTATCTCTTTGGAAGTAGACCTTTCCACATCCAAAGAACTTTTGAAACTCATCAAGAATTTCTTTATTACTCTCTATTAACCTAAGATAGAATTTCGGTTCTACTCTTGCTCGTCTTTTAATATGCCTTCTTTTGGGATTACGAACATAAACTGTAAAACTTCCGTCTCCATCAATTAAACCAACTATATAATTTGGATTAAGTTTAGACATTGCATTAGGAAGAATCCTTCCCTAGTAAATACTAGGTACTATGATTCAGCTGACTTCTAATATTGCTCTTAGTTCAATTATACAATATTAGATCTCCCTGGGTTAGTACATAAACCATTCCTGACATCCCAAATAAGCCATGAGAAATAATCTTCTCTATGCTCACCACCCAATCATAGATCGATTGGCTTTTTAATGATTCGGGCTGTCTTTTGTTTCCAAACCCTTCGCCATACACCTCACGGTGAATGACTGTTTTTCAACTACGCTCTACTGACGAAGTAGAGGAAGAGATTTTAACTCTTTAGTTTAAGCACCTGCCAGGCGCATTTTCAGTGTGAGTACAAGACCTAGGAACATATTCAACGGGACGTGGCTGATTCCCGTTTACTAGCAATTCCAACTTCATGAGGTCGAGTTGCAGACCTCAATCCGAACTTGGATCGGTTTTTAGGGATTGGCTCCACCTTGCGGTTTGGCAACCCGTTGTACCGGCCATTGTAGCACGTGTGCAGCCCAGGACATAAAGGACATGCTGATCTGGCGTCATCCTCACCTTCCTCCCACTATACGCGGGCAGTCTGTTATGACAAATAAAACATAACATAAGGGTTTCGCAGGTTTATCCATTTAAGGAAGCACCTCCGTTTTAAAAAAACGCATAGACTATACCACTACCCAAAAAATTGGGTACTCGGCGTATGATAATAGTTTAAATCCTAATTCATAGGTACCTATTATCTCGGCTTTAAATCCTCAGTCGTTACGGGGTCAAGAAAAATATAAATTTTTCCGACTTCCCACGGTATTGCCCATTACTTAATTTTAACATAAAAGTAACAAGTTTCACCGTTATGAGCCAAGTTATCATCTAATAATTGCTTAATAGAGCCGCGAAGTGCAATTTCACGGCACCTGCTGACGACGACCATGCACCACCTGTGCTGGCGTCCTTGTGGAGTTCCAAAGTTTCTTTCGGAACGCACCAGCATTTCAAGTCCTGGTAAGGTTCCCCGCTTGTTGTCGAATTAAGCCACGTGATCCACTGCTTGTGTAGGTCCCCGTCTATTCCTTTGAGTTTCGGCCTTGCGGCTGTACTCCCCAGGCGGGATACTTAACGCGTTAGCTTCGCCACTGCAAGGGTCGACACTTGCAATAGCTAGTATCCATCGTTTACGGCCAAGAATACTGGGGTCAACTGTTCCCGTTGTTTCCACGGGGTTGGACTATATCATTCTCTGAATTGTTTCCATTTTTTCTTTTTCTCTTTAAGATTATTTAAAACAATCTCTTGAGAAAATCCAGTTAATTTAACAACTTCAGAGATCCAGCGTTGCTGAAACAA
>CAZAZO010000101.1:0-4027 GCA_964489675.1 Candidatus Woesearchaeota archaeon
ACAATGATTTTCAACTATTATTTTAGGGGGTGACATATGTCACCTGCTCCTACATGGCGATGCTGCAAAAAAATGTGACGCAAATCCGTACTTTGAAATTAAAATGAAATTGGTTTCACAAATGTCTTGCAACTCATATCCCTTAGTAGTCTTCCTAGAAATAATCCTCATGATCTCTATTGGACTCTGTCTCTTCTCTTTTTGTAAGTTTTTCTAAAATACATTTATAATGGCCTCTTGTGGACATGCCTGCTCCATGCTTTCCCCTAGAAAACTGTTCTATGGCATTTTCAGAAACTGCCTCTACTAATCTAGATTTTAATTCCCAATATTCTCTAGTATTAACATCTAAGCTAAATAGCCTTTCCAAAGCTTCTATGACTCCTTCTCTTGAATGCCAGCCCAGGTTGGACTGATAATGATCTAAAGCTCCTTCCTCTAATGGTCCTTCTCCCATAGAAGTCTTCTTAGATGAGAGTTTATAAAAATTTATACTCTCTATAATATATGTGTTGAATCAAGAACTACATCTTAAAAACTCAGGTGGAAGTTGCAATTGTAGATATGGAACTAGATGATAAAGTGCTAGCCAATAAACCACAAGAAAAACCAATATAGCTATAATAATCGCATAAATCTTTTTCCTTGAAATGGGTCTGCAAACTCCTTTTTTCTTGTTTCGCAAATAAACAAAAAAAGAAATGCCAAGGAAGATTAAACCCGCTGTTAGAAAATATATTCTTAAATTATGGTAGCAAGCCCCAGTTATTCCAAAAAAACCAGCAAGTCCTAAAAGGATTAAGACAGTTGGGCCAAGACAACACAAAGTTCCAATTAACCCACCGCCGAGCCCCATAAATATACCTTTTATAATGTCTTTCATTTTTTAAACCTCAGATAAATTTAAGAAAGCTCTGGAAGATCACAACCAGTCTTTTCAGCGAAATCTGCCAAAGGGCTTAAAGCACTAAGACCTGACGCTCCACCGTTAAGCTTAATTGTTGGGAAACCTGTTATTTGTTCTGCTGTACATGTTGCAGCATGCTCAGTATCAGATCCATCTGCATTTTGGCATTCAATATAGAATGGGCTAATTACATCTGAGCCAGCTGTTGCATCACCGCCGAAAGTCTCTTTTAGCTTCTTACAATAACCGCACCATCCAGCACCATAAGCTTTAACGCCGCTATCTGCTAAACATTGAGAGAACTCTTTTAACTTGCTTAAATCTTCTTCTGAATATGATGTTTCGCTAGGCGTAGGTGTACTTGGCCTTGTGGTTGTATCGCTTGTTTCCATTGGCAATAACATAGATGTATAACTCTTACCGTCTTTTGTAATATAGAATTGGCCCTGTTGGCCCTGGATTGTAACTGTTACTTCATATAATCCATTTTTCTCAGCTATATCTAATACCTCTAAAGTTGCGCCCTGGCTAGCTGCATAATCAACTAAGTTTTGAGCTGCAGTACTACCACTAACGCCACTAACTGACTGAACTATTAATAAAACAGCTAATACGATTGCAAGAATGATAGTAGCTGGCATCCATAAATTACTTTTCATAGCCTTATATACTTTAACGCAGGGTCTGTCTGATTTCTTTTTTGCACCACTTTTCTTTTCTGCCATAATGAATTTTAATTCCTTTTCTTTATAAAGCTTTGGATGAAACTGGTTGCGGGGTGGGGAGAATGCAGTAGTTGGGGACAGAGAGGGGGGGGATCAAGCAGTCCTATCAGCCCACCCCAGCTCAAGAGAAAGATGGTAAAAGCTTTCTGAAATATTATCAAGTTTATTCAAATTATCTCTCTCTTCAGGGGTTAATGATTCAAAGCTTTCCATAAACCCCCTCTTAGCTCTAAGAAGTTGAAGCATATATTCTTGAGGTTTTCTAAATCCCTCTTCTTCAAAGTCGTGTGTAACACATCTATAACTTTCGGCAATTTGTGAATAAGTTTGTTTGGTCATTTTATTTCCATTTTCCCAACGTTTTAATTAACTGCTCTTCCAATCCAGACATCTCCATTTTTCCTAATGCCCTCCTAATTTCCCCGGGGGAATAAAGATCTCCAAGAGGCAATACTCTTTCATCATAAGTATCCTTTATTCCACGCAAGGTTATTCCGGCTATTCTCTCTACTTGTTTAGTTAAAATTCCACCCCAAGAAGTTTTAATACCATAAAACCACAAATCTCTTGCAAATGGTTTTGTAGATCTATTTGCACGAATCCTTTTTTCTTCGTTCATGATACTAATGTATGTTTCGTCTTTGCCTGCATCTTTTAAGAAATTCCCATAGTCATCCACTTGTTTACCAAATAAATAACAGGCCAACTCGTTTTCCCCAAGTCTTTCTGTTGGCACCATTACATCATTCAGGGGAACTTTTATTGAATCTTCTAATACCTCTTCTGCTTGCTCATCCGTAACTTGGAATTCTCCAGCTGGAACCTCCCCGCAAAAACGATCTTTCATTGCTTCGTTTGGATATAACTGCACCAAGGACTGACGAGTAACAAACCCTCCTTTTCCAGGAACATATACAAATCCCTCTTTTACACAATTATGATTGGAAGAAACATAAGAATCTTTTCCTCTTTCTATTCTTAATCCTGCATTTTCTTCTGCAGAAATAATCTCAAATCCAAGCTTGTCTAGACTAGCCTTTGCCTTATTAATACGGCCATTAACAACAACAGAAGTAATTCCTTTTGGCGAAACATCTTTTATTATCATTTTAGCCCCGTCCTCCCTCCCCCTCTTCAATCAAATCCGCAAGAGTATTTCCTAATTCTTCTGGATTTCTGCTATCATAAAGAATTACTTGAGCATCATCTACTATTCTAGACAAGTCCTTCTCGTGAATTCTTAACTTACACCACGCAGATTGTAAGTATTGCCTTAAGGTTGTTATATAATTTGTCATTTTTATTTTTCAGACCTACCTTCATATAGTCTATATGTATCAGCTACGAGTGAGTCTATAATTAACAATTTTTCCTTCTCCTCGGTATTTAATTCGTCAAAATGCATGATTAAATCTGTCCTTACGGATTTTAGATCATAACGCTCTACTCCGCTACCACACCACGCATTGGCAAGACGATAGTCATCCTTAATCTTTTCATACCTATTTACCATCCGAACTGATCCTCCCAAATTGAATAGTACTCCAATATCATATTGTGTCCATCTATGATAATATTTGCTCTTTTTGTCAATCTAGAATTTGGATCAGAAATCCTATTCTCTAAAGCCAACTTTCTACTCCTATATCCCTCATTTAGTATCTTTTGTGCTAATTCTCCAAGAATATTGTCTTCGTCTCCGCAAGAAATGGAGCGATATCTTCCGCTATCCAGTCTTTCTGAAAGCCGAGGTAGTTTCTCAGCATCTTTGGTTTCATCTAATCTTAAATGTATTTTAGTTTCGTTTGTCATTTTATTCTTGCCCCCCTATCTTCTTTAGCAAAATCTCGTAAATCTGTTAATGAGCCTAACTCTCTCTTCATCCTAACTGGAACAACGTTTGCAATTCTTCTAAGGCCCACATCTTCTTCTAGTGCACGGATTAAACCCGAATAATTATCTGTGCTATGGGCTGCTATTATAACCGCATCTTGAAATTCTCCTTGACTTAGGGGATTGTCACTCTC
Organism: Candidatus Woesearchaeota archaeon; assembly: GCA_964489675.1. Classification (GTDB taxonomy): domain Archaea; phylum Nanobdellota; class Nanobdellia; order Pacearchaeales; family GW2011-AR1; genus JAGVXH01. The sequence goes on from CAZAZO010000101.1 coordinate 3,660, forward strand.
AAACAAAGCAACTCCTCCACCATAATGTAAAACTTTTTCATCATAGTCAACAAAATGAGTAGTTACATCTAGAACATATATTTTTCTATTTCTCGCTTCTTGACTTTCTGAAAGCCGAGGTGGTTTCTCAGCATCTTTGGTTTCATCTAATCTTAAATGTATTTTAGTTTCGTTTGTCATTTTATTCTTTTCCATCCCCACAATCTCACTAACTGCCGTATTCTCTGGTTTAGTATATCTACATACCCTCTGTCTTTTTATCCTCATTTTCTATCCACCGCTTCCTTTGCTATCTCGATAGGATAAAACCCAGTAGGCTTTTCACGGACATCTACCCTCATTAATCCACTTTTCTGTAGCGCGATATC
>CAZAZO010000102.1:0-3961 GCA_964489675.1 Candidatus Woesearchaeota archaeon
GTCTGCTATTTCTTCCATTTCTTTAATATTTTCTTTTATTGCTCTAGGGCTCACAGAGAAAAAGAATTTTTTGTTAGAAGAAATATTATATCCAAGATAACCTTTTTCTAAGAGTCTCGCAATCGAATCATAGACGCTTCTTCTATTTATCCCAATTTTCTTACTTATTTGTCCTGCGGTTTGATGGGGGGAGCTTAGTAGTTCTAAATAAATTTTAGACTCATTTTTAGTAAACCCTAGCCTTGCGAGATCTTTTTCCATGTCTAACCAATATTTTCTATCTATTTAAATCTTATTATTTGAGGTAAATATCTTTACCACATTAATTTAAGTATTATTTTTTTAGATTTGAGTTATGAGAAATAAAACAAAGCAAAGAATGTTGGCGCTGGGCCTAGGTGCTACAACTTGCCTAGTGGCACTAGGAACAGTATTTGGCCTTGCTCAAAAAGAAGGAAGGAAGATAAAAGGAAGAATCTATTCTATTGAAAGACTGTATCTAAAAGAGCATTTTATCAGTGGGACTCCATGGGATCATCATAATGATACCTCTCTTGCCTTAGAATATATCTCTCAATATGATGGTAGTTCAGAATATATAAACTCAAACGAGCAACTTAGACGTTATTTATCCAAAAGAGGTTACCCAATATTTAACCTAGAATCTGAAGTTCTTAAATTAAGAAAGACAATAAAAGATCCTCTAATAAATGACAATAGGGCAATTATCAAGATAGCTGAGGGAAGGGGAGAGTTAGAGCATGCCTTTGGAGATGTTTATACACTAATAGATTCTCACTTAAAAGAAGATTCTTTCTTTGGGGGTAGAAAATAGGATGGGGCTCTTATCGGGTTATATTTGTGGAGAGGATGAAGGGTATAACGAAGGTAGAAAAAAAATTTATAATGCTGTCTTAAAAATATGTGAAGAAGAAGAGGTTCTAATTAGTAAGAAAGATCCAAAATCTGAAACGAGAAGAAACTGTCCCTTAGAAGAAATCCTTGATAAGGCCATGAAAATATCTGAAAGAAAGGGTGTGGGCATTTGCTAAAAAAATGACTAACGGATGTGGACTTAACGTCCACTTGATTGTCAAAAAAAATAATAAAATTATTCAGCTAAGGAACGCTCTTGATGCTTCATTCCCATTTTGAATCCTTTCTTAAAAGACCTTTCTCTTTTGCCTTTGCCTTCGATCCCATATTCCTCACGAAGATCTTCAAAAGATGCTTTGTCTAACTCACCAGATTCTCTTAATTCTTCAGCTGCTGCTTTAAACTCTTGCATATTTGCATGATGTGCAACAATGGAATTAAAGGTCTCCTCATTGATGTTGTCTTCCATCATAGCAAGACGCTCTTGCATTAAACCTTCCCAAGATGCATAGTCTCCAGATTCAACAGCCTCACGAATAGCTTCCTTGTTAGCTTTTGCGAATTCTTTATCTTCTTCACTAAAAGCCGCTCCCATTCCAAGAGCTGAAACTGTTCCAAGCCCTAAAAGCATAAGAAGACCTACGGCCAAAATCGACAATGTATATCTCTTCATTTTTCTACCTCCTTTCAAAACGTTGAATATAGGTTTTGATTGAACCAATTTGTTTGGTGTTTTCATTTTATGTAAATATGCCGAGGATCATGTAGCCATATGCTGCAACAAATAAGACTACTAGTCCTTTTGACAATAATTTATTTCTCATTACAATTAGAAGAGTTTTTTCTTTATAAGCGGGGTGGATTTTTGGTCCATTTACATTTCTCCTTTGACCAATCTTTCTAAATCTAAAACACTCACCTTCCCGAATGCTTCAATTGAGGGATGGCCCTTTCTGCATTCTGAAAGATATTCATCATTAAAGGTACTGAGAACTTTTCTGCCTGCGTTAACCCGTCTTCCAACTTCAGACCAAGACCCCTTAAGTCCATCAATAATGGCTATATCAAATCTTTCTGTAGGAAGCCTTGGAATATCTAGAGGCGCATATTGAAAATTCACAAGAGAATGTTCGCATCCTAAATGTTTTAACATTGGCTCATAGGTATCGTATAACCATTCGGGATCATCATCGACTATTAGTACTTTTTTCATTCGCCTAGCCCCCTTTGTAAATCGGTCAATCTTTTATCAAAATATAAAAAAGACTCTGAATCCCCCCTTAGTCCCACAATAGTTACTGTGAAAACCATCCCGTTAACTCCAATATAGTTTACTTCTGAATAAAAAGAATTTAAAATTCCGCAACCCCCTTCTGGAAGTTCATAAATCAACTCACTAAAACCCCTCCCCTCATTAGACCCTATAGAATCCCAGCTTCTAACGAATTTGCATTTCTTATCATTCATAATCTCTTGAACTTTCAGTTCTAAACTCAAAAGATCATAGGGATAGCCCTCTCTTCCAAGAGTCTTCCTTGTCCATCCATAACACTTATTCATTTTTTGCCGCCCTCAAGAATTTGTCTTAAATACGGAATACCCGCCTCCTCAATTCTTTTTTCTTCAGTCATTTCCTTTAATCTTTTTATTCTATATGCCTCAGCCCTATCTTCATCTTTTCGCCTTTGCTGCTCCTCTGTTTTTTTGATGACAAGCTCGTGAACTTCCTCAGCCCCCTCTCCCTGATAAGTCACAAATGGTTTTGTAGAGGAATCAACAGGAGCATAGTAGAATTCTAAAGTACGCTTCTTCCCCGGTGCTCTATTGGGCAAAAAAAGACAAACGCTCTCTGCGAACCTAGAACCATTAGGTGTTCTAATTTCCCCAAAAAAACCATTAGGAGAATGATCATTATCTCTCAATAAACCATACTCCCATGATTCAACCATATTGCCCAATCTTTTAACTTCTAGTTGTGTTAAAGATGCATTCATGTTTCCAGGCCATCTCCAGTTAATTCCTTAATTAATAATTCCTGTTCTTTATCCTCTAATTGGAACTCTTCAGATTCTCTATTCCCATCCCAATATGCCCTTAGGGCAAAGCCATAGACAGGAACGCTGGTATTCTCAAAAGGATTTTTGTGCCAAGGAACCCTATCTACTTGCATTCTGTGAATAAGAACGTGACTTCTTGACCTTGCTCTAAACCTTGTTAAATAATTAAATTTTATTATATCATTAATGGCTAGCTCATCGGAATGATAATTCTCATTAATTGATTTTAGTTCTTGTTCCACTTCTTTTATAGAGACCTCACTACAAAGTTTTTCAATTAAAATCTCTCCCTCTCCACATAAAAAAGGAGTTAGAAACTCCAGCCTGTTCTCTGATGGACAAAACACGCCATAAGTACAATCAAAACCTACTTCTTTGGGTCTGTATCTTATAATATATCTATCGACACGCCCCTTTGTCCAGGCTGAAAGAAAATCAATTTCATGACCCTCCGCAAAGTTTCTTACTAAATCAACAACTCCATCTTTTTTATAAGGGGTTTTTGGCCCACGCATAGACGGCCCTTTCAAATTTCTACAATGAAGATCGATATCATGGCTAAGCACCATACCCTTGCTTTCTTTCATTTGTTTCATGTTTTATCACCCAAAATTCTCCTTACCCTAGAAACTCCTGCGCTAAGTGCGTTGTCCAGTGCCTTCCGATCACCTTCCTCTCTTTGATCTTCTAATTTACGATAAACTTTTTCCGCGCTAGGGCTATTGTGTAGCTCTCCAACCGCAACTGGGTCTTTCCAGAAAGCATCCTTATAATAAACCCCTATTGATGGACTCCCCCCATTTCCCCTCACCCAAATAGTTAAACCTTCAAGCGATGTGTAATAACTTTCGGAGCAGTGGGTCCAATCCTGCTTTCTCACTTTCTGTGCTAATACATAAACCTCATCTTCTGTCAACTTTTCTTCCATATTGTTTTCCATCCCAGAACTATTCTCTGTGGTCAACCACCTGCTTACAAAAAATCCCAAACCTACTTATAAACCTTTATTCTCCAATTATGGATAACAA